>MDTP02000007.1 GCA_001714685.2 Methanosarcina sp. Ant1
AAGGTCAATTATTATTGGACAGTTGACCCTTTAATAAAAAATAATTTTTATTTTTGGGGACATTTGCGGAATGTCGGAACAATTGAATAAACTTATTGAATCTGCCGTGGACACATGTTTAACAAAATCAATGATTTTGGCTTGAATCCCACAATTTTCCAAAAAATCCCGGTCAAATTAGTAAAAAAAACAAGAAGTTGGCATATTTTTAGCGATATTTCATGAAGGTTGAATAATTAATTCAAAATGGAGGACAAAATCAGCAATAAACTGTATGAATAAAAAAATTAAGTCGCGTTTTTTGGGGAGGGGGCGGAATGTAAATTATATGAAAAAAAGATAAGAGCATAAAACACATTTATACATTATATAATTTATTATTCTTTCAAACTCGGGCTAAAAGGTAATCTTAAAGACAATAGATATTCATTTATTTTGTTATCCGTCAGCATGAACATATAAGAAAAAAATAGAATTTCTATTAAAAATAAAGGTTTGCTAAGAGTATATATGGGTATAATTGCAAATTGTAAAAGATATATGTAAAATGACAGATTGGATAGTTCTTTTATAATGATATTTTTTGATTCGAATTTAGGGTATAAATTTATTGACATAATAAACATGCCGAGACAGAATGCCCACAAATTCGGGATTACCCCAAAATAAAATAAGTTAGTGTAACCAAAAAATCCAGGGTTATTATATAAATAAATACGAGTTGCCATTGAAATTATGAAGATAACGATAAAGCCATAATACCTATATTTTCTTATTATATTATATAATAATGGGTATAATATATATAAGATGATGATAAGCCCAATAAACCATATTGACGAATTGATTATAGGAGTAGTTTTATTGAAATAATAGTAAAATCCTGTCAGTTCCTCCAATAATTTTATATAATCTATATTTTGGAAGGATGAAGGTAGCAATAAAAACGTGAACAGGGTAGTTAGCCACATAGCAGGATAGACACGAACTAAACGTTTATAATAGAAAATTAGAATATTTTTCACATCATTAAAATTATATTGGTTGTAAGTTAAAGCCGCACCGCTTGCAATTAAAAATAAAATAACACCTAAACCGCCGAGATGTAACATCCCATAAAGTGGCAAGAACCATACGAGATTATAGGTATTAAAAAAAAGGTGCCAAAATAGTACGCAGCCAATGCCGATTATTTTTAAAATATCAATAAATAATAATCGTTTCTTCATAGACATGTTTTATTTTTCTCCAAAAATTGCAAAAGATATTAGTCATTTAACCTATATTCGGCAGGTCGACATTAGATTTTGGGAATTTTTAATGATGGCGTTTTTCAAGCATTATATAAATATGTATGGTTTGAACTGGTTAACATATGACCCAAATCTCACGACATATAAAACAATGAACCACTTTTGCAATAATGTTTAATATCAGGGATAATGTGTTTTCCAGAAAAAAACGCTATCAGTAAAAATATTACGAAAAAAACAAGCTACCTCCCGAAAGTAGGATGCAGGCTATAGTTTACCTCGATATCTGTAATTTTGTAAATATAAAAGAAATTATATATCATTCCCCAATCCTATGTAGCCTTAATATGTTAATTTCTTGCATAGCAACAATATTTATTATCAAAAGAGTCCTATTTTAGATAGAATCTATTCTGCATAACCCCCTTTATTTAAGGACTCGTTACGAAATAACATCGGCAACACATAATTATTTTGGAATTTAATCGATGGGCTTGCTTGTGAAAATTGGAGAATACAGTCTAAAAAGTTGCCTATGTTATTTCGCGGTGGATCCTAATCAAATACCATGCAGCTTGCTGCGGGGTATTCGACTGAAATCACTTTTTAACATCTCGTCCAATAACTGTAAATATTTCATTTCTACTTTTTCCCAGGTATAATTTTTTGCAATATATTTTCTTCCATTATTTCCCATTTTATTCCGGACAGTACTGTTTGAGCATAAAAAATTAAGGCATTCACTAAATTCATCATAATTCTGATACCAGAGACCTGCGTTACTTCTTACGCAGTGGCCTTTTAAGACATCACATTCCCCGTTTACAAGTACAGGAGTCCCACAACCCATTGACTCAAGGGTAACTAAGGATAAACTTTCATAGGGAGATGGCATAATCAAAAACTGAGCATTTTTAAGAAGAGAATATTTTTCGGCCTCGGAAACAAAACCGAGGTATTTTATCTTATCATGCTTTGGAACGCCTATAGCATCATATCCTGCTAAAACAAGGGAAGGGATTCCTGAGAACTCTTTAAATAATTTAAGATAATATTCAAATAACTGGTAACATCCTTTGGAGCCTTCAATTCTGCCAAGATAAAAAATATAGTCCTGATCTTTTAGACTCTTGTATTCCGGGATAACTTCAGGAATTTCGATGCCACATCCAACAATATCAAAGATTTTTTCTTCTTCTTTGAGGCCTGTTTTTGCTTTAATTAAGTCTTGTTCTTCAGGAGTGCTGTATATAATACCTTTTACATTCTGAAACATTTCTTTTGTTGTAGTTAAGTCAAGAGCAGGGTCGTTTTCTGCGAAAGGAGCAATCAAAGCTTTGTTTCCTACTTCCTTAATTCCGTAATAGCTAGGATAATACCTGAATGTAAAAAATACAAAGGCGTCATAGTTGTCTTTATTTTTTGAGATGTATTCTACCAGTTCTGGACAGTAAGGACCCTGTTCATCTATCCATGAAATCTCATCTTCCCGGCTGTGAGCAGAAAAAAAAGCCTTTTCCTGAATCTTACTGTGTTTATTCAGGTCACGCTTTTTTGAATTTGTGAATCTTCTCACCAGGACACCATTTATAGTTTCAGTTCCTTTTTTATACTCATTTTTCCATGTGTGGTAATCTTTTGCACAGGTGGAGAGAACTTCAATTTCATGATATTTAGTCACATGTTCAGCAATAAGTCTAGTAAGATATTCCGCGCCTCCAACTATGTCTTCACCGTACCTCTGTACAACAAATGCAAGTTTCATTGATTAGCACCCTTCGTTAGTTTTTCTATAATGGATTGTGCGATCATCTTCCAGGAATATTTATCTTCAACCAGAGTCCTTGCGTTGATTCTCAGCTTGTTCTTCAGATCGGCATCATCTAGGAGTTCAACTATCTTTTCTGGCATTTCATCAGCATTACAGATAATTGCATGTTTGTTATTTTCAACATCTAACCCTCTTGAACCCATAGCGGTACTAATTACGGGGATGCCTGCGCTCATATAATCAAGCATTTTGAGATTTGTACCAGAACCACTAAACATAGGATTGATAGCAATATCTGCTATTTTGTAAATTTCATATTTTTCATCTTCATCAACAACGCCAAATGCCAAAACATTTTGTGGTAGTTTCCCATATTCGTTAAGATAATAATCTTTGATGCTACCAACCACTAAAAATCTACAATCTTTTAACTTTTTTGTTAAATTGTCAACTATAAACTTTAAAGCTTTAAGATTAGGAGGGTGCCAGCTACCAACAAAAAGAATTGAAGGACCTTTTATCCCTGTAATCTCCTTTAAGATCGTTTTTTCTTCTTGCGAGATTAAATTAATTTTTGAGGTATCCACCCCGTTTGAGGCAACAAAAACTTTTTGGGGATTTATATTGTAAAGTTTAACAAGTTGATTTTTGTCCTCTTCAGAAGTAGTAAATACAATATTTGATTTTTGACAGGCTTCAAGCTCTATATTTTTTATTTTTTCAGAAAATTCTTCATTTTTAATATAATTCGTTTTTTGCGAGTATTCAACATCAATAGCATCATAAATTATAATCTTAGCTTCAGATATAAATCTCCTTAGTTTGTATAAATAAGGATGTGAAAATATAACAATATCTGAATCCACTGCTAATTCTTTTACTTTTTCTACATATTCTTTTGAGTGATCAACGAAATCTATCATAGCCACATCGTAGAGGTTTACCCCTATTTTTTTCTCAGCCTCCCACTGGTACCTTGCGTGGTCTATACTCTGAGGAATACATATTTGTCTTAGCCCATTGTCCAAAACAAGATTCTGATATTGCTTATTAGTCTCAATAATTGAACAGATTGTCACATCAAACTCTTTTGCCAGTAGAGAATATATATTGTATATTCTGTGCTGTCCTCCCCCTCTAGGTGGATAACATGAATAAGTGGACAACACCAGAATTTTCTTTTTATCAGAAGTAGAACTCTTCTTTTGGCCTATGAGATGAGATGCAAAATTCTTCCACGTTATACCTTTTACGTTCTGGTATGCGGCAAGGCCCATTTTTCTGGCAGTTTCCGGATTCTCAATAAGATTATTTATTTTTTCAGCAATTTTTTGAGGTTCAGGTTCAATAATATAACCGGTTTCTGAATCTTTAACGAATTCCAGAGGCCCCCCACTATCTTTTGCAGTAATAATTGGCTTTTTGCTCATCATTCCCTCAATTGTAATTAAACCATAGTCCTCATCAAAGGGAACAAAAAGGACTGCAAGGGAATTTGAGTATAATTTTATAAGTTCGTTTTCACTAACGAAACCGAGAAATTCAATTCTATGATCATTTTCGGCCATTTTTTTCAGTTTTTCTTCATCTGGACCAGTTCCTACAATCTTCAATTTCACGTTGTGTGGGACGTACTTCATTGCCTGCACCAGAAGATTAATACGCTTTGGTCCATCAAGACGGCTTGCAGTAAGAAGATAACTATACTCATTACACTCAAAATTCTCTATTTTAGAAGGAGGATAATTTACATCTACCTGCACATTGAGAGGAAAGTAATCTGCTCTTTTTTTTACATTATTTGACATTGTGAGGTATCTGTTAATTCTGACCGGAGAAAGTGCGTATTCGTCAAAAAAATGGATAATTTCCCTGATAAAAGGTCCCGGAAATTTGAAAGTCTCTTTATTATAGTTTTTTTGCTCTTTTTTCAACTCAAAGAGCCTTTCAAATACTTTATCAACATTCTGTTCAGTTTTGTTACCATTATGAATGAGATCTAGAACCTCTTCAACAAGTCCTTTTCTGAGTTTGGACTCAACCGCATAAGCTTCATTACAAAAATGATAAGTATCAAACAGTCCGCGTAAATGATGAACCATGTAGACAGTATGGTTATTATGCTTGAGCATCCATGAGGGATACTTGGTCGAAATTACCATATCGAAATAAGAAAGATCAAGCTGATAGAACTTATAATAAGAATCAATGAGGTCCCAGAAACTATTTTCTTTAATTGGAATCTTCACCAATTCACATTGATGAGATGTATTTTTATTTATGGAATTTTGCATTCCAAGAAAAAGCAATTCTGCTCCTCCAAGGGTAAAAGGTACAGGACTCGGTGCAACAATTGCAATTCTCATTACTTTCACCATCACTTTTTGCCAATTACAGCGTAGTCCTGTGCCCCGTACAAGATATTGTTCAGTTTTTCTATATTCTGGTTATAGGTGCCAAGATAGTTTTTTACCCATTCTTCCACCCCACTGTTAATTGGGACTTTTTGCAATCTTGCTTCCTCTGATACAGGAGAGAGGAACTTAGTATCTAAATCTCTGAATCCGACTGAAGTTAGCAGGAACTTAAGGGTTTCTGGATGTATTGGTTTTTTATGAGTCATGTCGATATAAAAATTAGCGAATGATACCAGAGAAAGAGGATTTACAGTCTCCACAAAAATATAGTACCCATACTTGAGCTTCTGAAAACAAAGCTGAAGCAGATTAATCAGGTAATCAGGTTCCAAATGTTCAACTACCTGGTCGATAAAAATCCCATCGAGACTTTTATCTTCAAGTTTTTTGAGATACGAAATTGCTTCTTCTTGCTCCACATTTAATCCTTTTGAAAGGCAGTAATCCACCATTGTATCATCAATATCAATACCTTTTCCACCAATTCCAAGATCTTTTAATAATTCAAGAAATTCGCCTCTTCCACATCCGATATCTAGAACATTGGAACAGCCAGTGAAATAATTTATAAAATTCAACTGTCGTTGCTTTATGTCTTCTCTTGAACCCCTGAACTGTTCTTCAAACCTAAAATAATTAATATCAAAATTTTCGGTATCAGAAGTTTCAATTTCTTGTTTTTTATGCCTTTCTTTTGCTTTGCTTTCGATTATACTGGCTAGCCATGCCATATTTTCAATCTCTAATTTCATTGAAGTAACTATAGAGTTAACCTCTGATCTTATAGTATTATTTATTTCAGGCCTGAGCTCCCCTATTTTATTATCAAACTCAGATTTAAGATGTTCTATCCTATCCTCAAATTCAGGTCTGAGCTGCTCGATCTTATCCTCAACTTCAGGCCTTAGCTTCTTCATCCCAAAATCGATTTCAGATCTTAACTGCTCTATCTCATTATTATAATGGTTGAACTTACCAGCAGTATAATTAAGAAGACGGACTGTACTCCCATTAAATTCAGTTTGTTTCCAGAAAATAGGGTCCACATACCGTTTGATTTCTCCATTTACCATCTCCCTACTTCTAATCAAGAATTTCCCGACAACAGGACGATGAGAGCTTATGAAATAACTGTTATTCTTGGTATCCCAGTTTGAGTTAACATATTCAAGGTCTCTCTGGATATTACTGTCACCAATATGTACAGAAGGGCCTCTTTGAAGATCTCCAGTGTCGCTCACTGGAAAACCTGCTAGTTCTTTTCGCTCACGGATGCTCTCCCTTATTTTTCCCATTATCTCTTCAACGTTGATCTCTCTCTCACCAGTTCCATCTTTGTTAATTTCAAAAGTATCCATAGATCTCACATCCGGGACTCAGATCTTCCAGTTGCAGGGTACATCGAAGAGTCCAATATCTCTACACGTTGGAATTACATCAAAAGAATACTGTTTATCGTGCCAATCATACGGTTTTTGATCATGAGTATGCACAGCGACGGTCAGCAGAAATCTTCCTGTAATCATAGGAATTCTCTCTATCATCAGGTCAACATGCCCTTTTCCTTCAAGAGAATCAATTGAAGCGTTTTTTAATTCCGTATTTGTGCCAAACAGATTTTCTCCGTTTTCGGAATAAAAAGCAATGCCAAATACGGGATCAGAGATTTTTTTATGTGCATTGTAAAAAATCCTTACTGTCATTGGGTCAAAAGAGTTAAATCTGGTCCCTTTATTGCCAAATTTATCGTAAAACTCTACATTGGTAATTTCAATTGTTTTATCTCCCCATCTAGGGCTTTTGTCTTCAGATTTCGCCTCGGTTTCAGCAACCTCTGATTCATTCTGATTTTCAGAAGAGTTAGGTGCTTCTTCTCCACCGCCATACACATAACGGTCAATTACATCTCCTGTATCCCCTAAGACTACCTGTTCTCCTTTATGTAGAAGTAAAGTCCTATCACAGAATCTCCTTACTGCCCCAAGGTCATGTGAAACGAAAACAATTGTAACTCCATCTTTTCGATACTGGCTAAGGACATCCAGACACTTTTGCTGAAACTCCATGTCTCCAACTGCCAGAACTTCATCCATCAAAAGGATTTCCGGATCAGTTTGAATTGCTGTTGAAAAGGCAAGCCTTACCTGCATACCCGAAGAAAAGTTTTTGAGCTTAGTATCTTTGAATTTCTCAAGTCCTGCGAATTCAATAATGTCGTCCAGTTTGTCATTAATTTCTCTTTTCTGCATACCCATGATGGTTCCATAAATTTTTATGTTCTCTGCAGCTGTGAGATCGGACTGGAAGCCAACTCCAAGTTCAAGGAAGGGGGTGAGTTTCTTTAGGGCAGTAACACTCCCTGCTGATGGACGCAAGATATTTGCAATAATCTTCAATAAAGTACTCTTTCCACTTCCGTTCTCTCCAATAATCCCAAGAGCTTCTCCCTCTTCAACTGTAAAATTAATGTTCTTGAGTGCATAGAAAGTTTCATACGTAGGAGGTTTGAAGAACCCGGTCAAAGTCTCAAATATAGTGGTTCTTTTTTCATGAGGTATGCGGAATGTTTTGTGCAAGTTCTCAACCTTAATTGCCGTCATCAGATCTCCTCCGCAAATCTGGGTTCTAATTTGGAAAAAATAATATATCCGACAAGAAGGAAGACTATTGATGAAAGAAACATAAATAAAAGGTCCTCTGTTTTAGCTGGAGACGAATAAATAATAGTATCCCTTGCAGAAGTAATAATCCGTGCAATTGGACTCAATAAGGCAAATCTCTGTAGATTTTTAGGAAATATGTCGATGGTATAGAGTATCGGAGTTATATAAAATCCAATCTGCAAAAATACTTGCCAGATAAACTGCACATCCCTGTAAAATACATTCAATGCGCAAAGAGCCAGAGCGAGGCCGAGTGAAATGATAAACAGGAAGAGTAGGATCAGAGGTGCATATGCCAGGTTGATGGAAATTGGTACCCTGAAATATATCATAAACATTATAAATACCAAAGACTCGAAGACGCTCATAAGCAGAGCTGTGATGCATGAAGAAATAACAAAGATTTCTCTTGGAAAGTAAATTTTCTTAACCATACCTGGTTTTCCTACTATGGAAAACATTCCGATGGTAGTAGCTTTGCTCATAAAACCCCATAAAATTATTCCAATAAACAAGAACAGCTGGTAGTATTCTACCTGGATCCTCATTAAGTTCGAAAAAACCATATATAGAACCAGGAGCATAAGCAGAGGTTCTAGAAGAGACCAGAAATAACCCAGTATAGAATTCTTATATCTTAATTTAAACTCGCTCCATGCTAGTTGCCAAATAAGATTCCTGTAATCATAGAGTTCTTTTAGGTGATTAACGATCATTATTTACCACATTTTTCATCTTTTCACTAAAAATCGAAAGATCAAAGCGTTTTGCCTGCTTAAGACAGGCATCCTTATACCTTTCTGGCTCACGCGATATGGATTTAACAGCCTCTATAGTGCTGTGAAGATCTGCGTTTATAAGAAGACCCGTTTTTTCTGTAACTGTCTCTCTAAATCCACCTTCGTTCACCGCGACAACAGGTTTTCCGCTTGCCATTGCTTCCACAGGAGTTAGACCAAAGTCTTCGTCAAGCGCTGTGCAGATGAAGCCCTTGCAACTGGCGTAGAGGTCAATTAATTCCTGTTCTGAAACTTCTCCAAGTATGCTCACATTGTAAGGTAGTTTATTACTTATATTTTTTGCATACTTTTCAGCGTGATCGCCTTTTGCATAACCACCTACAATAATGAGTTTTTCATCAGGCATTTTTCTAAACGCTTCTATTTGCAATTCGATTCTTTTTTCAGGGTAAAGCCTGTTTACCGAGAGCCAGAAATCCCCATACTCCTTAAATTTAAACTTTGAAACATCAACAGGGGGATAAATTATGTCAGCAGTCTTGTGATGGTATTTCTCAATTCTTTTCTGAGAATTTTTTGAAATCGTGACAATATGGTCAATGTTATTCACTGATTTTTGATCCAGCCATCTGTGTCCATGTACCCAGGCACGAAAAGCCTGTCGGGTTATAAAATCCTGTCTCTGTAAGAAAGTATCGTAGAGGTCATAAAATGCTCTTACAGGTGTGTAGCAGTACCACATATTCGGGTGATGATTGTGGGCTGCATAATGGCTCCAGTTTCCTGTAAAGATGAAAAAATCATAATCATTTGAAAAATCACAAGAATAAAATTTTTTTGTTGCAGAGATTTGTTTTAGCGGAGGGATTTTCTTTGTGTGTCCAAGAGATATCACATTCACTGCTGCATCCAGTTTATTAACCGCATCCACATCTGTGGTGATAATATCAGCGTTCAATAAGTTTGCTAGAGTAATGACAACTTTTTCTCCACCGCCAATAGCTCCGAAGTAATCATGAAAGATAGCTGTTTTCATGTTTGTTCTCTTTTTTTAATTATTTCACTTTAAATTTAAATAGAGGTTTATATATGTTTCGAAGCAATTTTTGATTTGAATAATAATTCGGTTATTTACTATTAATATAGTTAAGTTTGATTAGCCGAATTTCCGTGAACTTTTTTTTGTTTTATCTCCAACGGCCAGCCGGTTTCAGCCTCAATAAAGGACTATATCATGAATATCATGACAAACCTGGAGACAGCTCTCTGGATGTTACTAAGTAATAATAATTTGACAGGAAGTTAGCAATAATATTGTGTATCAATTAGTTTATATAGTTTAAGAAGATATGCTTTTTGCAAAGGGAGAGCTACTTATTTAAGAACTAGATGTCCTATCTCTGGTAGGATCAGAATTGAAGCAAAATAAGGTGATTCCTTGACAAAAGTCGCATTGATCACAGGCATAACAGGCCAGGATGGCACATATATTTCAAAACTTCTATTAGATAAGGGGTATGTAGTGCATGGAATAAAGAGAGAATCATCTACTACCAGAATAGAAGATAATAACAAAGAGAAGAAAAACGTAAATCTTCATTTTCACTTCTGTGATATGACTGATTATTCCAAAATTATAAGGATTATTCAAGACGTTTGCCCGGATGAGATATATAACTTGGCGGCTCAAAGCAGTGTACATACTTCTTTTGACCGACCAGAGTATACAGCAGAAATTAACTCACTGGGTACCCTCCACCTCCTTGAAGCCATACGCACCCTTGGGTTGGAAAAGAAAACAAAGCTTTTTCAGGCTTGCACTGGAGAAATATTCGGAAACTCACTGGAAACCCCGCAAAATGAAAATACTCCCTTTCGCCCCCAAAACCCTTATGCGGTATCCAAATTGTATGCTTACTGGATTTGTGTAAATTATCGTGAAGCTTATGATATGTTTGTCTGCAATGGTATCATGTTTAATCATGAGTCCCCGATAAGGCCAGATAGTTTTGTTACGAGAAAGATTACCAAAGCTGCAGTTAGAATAAAAAAAGGATTTCAAGAGAAACTGTACCTTGGAAACCTTAATGCAAAAAGAGACTGGGGATTTGCAGGAGACTATGCTGAAGCTATGTGGCTGATGTTGCAACAGGATAAGCCGGATGACTATGTGATTGCAACAGGCGAAACACATTCTGTAAAAGATATGGTGGAATTTGCATTCAGAGAGGTTGGGATCGAGATCGAATGGGAAGGAGAAGGGCTCGACAAAAAAGGGATAAATGCTGGAACAGGTGAGGTCCTGATTGAAGTGGATCCCCAATTTTACAGGCCTATCGAGTCAAGCTTATTTGTTGGAAATCCGTCAAAAGCTAGAGAAAAACTCGGATGGGTGCCCAGGGTAAATTTTGAAGAATTAGTCAAAATGATGGTTAAAAACGATCTGGAACTCGTAAAATGTTAAAATTTATATTTGTTAAAATTGTGTGGTAAAAATGTCTAAAGTAGCATTAATTACAGGTATAACTGGACAGGATGGAGCATACCTTGCAGAATTTCTGTTAAATAAAGGGTACACTGTGCACGGAATGCACAGAAGATCGTCTTTGAGCAATACAGGACGTATAGATCATCTCCTGCAGGATCCACATTATAAAGACTCCAGGTTTTTTTTGCATTACGGAGATCTGACCGATTCAGCAAACGTAATAAGACTTATTAAGAACATAGAGCCGGACGAAATCTACAACCTTGGTGCCCAAAGCCATGTTCAGGTTTCTTTTGAGACCCCGGAGTATACCGCAAATTCGGATGGGCTTGGAGTCCTTCGCATTCTTGAAGCTATAAGGATTCTTGGGCTTGAAGAAAAATCTAAGTTTTATCAGGCATCAACCAGTGAGTTATTCGGTAAAGTACGAGAAGTTCCTCAAAAAGAAACTACTCCCTTCTACCCCCGAAGTCCCTATTCAATAGCTAAACTATATGCTTACTGGATTGCCATAAACTATCGTGAAGCTTATAATATGTTTGCCTGCAATGGTATCCTGTTTAATCATGAATCTCCTTTAAGGGGAGAAACTTTCGTTACCAGGAAGATTACAATAGCTGTATCAAACATTACGAAAGGCCTTCAGGATAAACTGTACCTTGGAAACCTCAATGCCAAACGTGACTGGGGCTTCGCAGGTGATTATGTAGAAGCCATGTGGCTCATGTTACAACAAGATGAACCCGATGATTATGTTGTAGCAACAGGGGAAACTCACTCTGTTAGGGAATTTACGGAACTTGCATTCAAAGAGGCTGGTATTAACCTCGAATGGGAAAACGAAGGAGTTAACGAGATAGGCAGGGACGTCGACAGTGGAAAAGTACTCGTTGAAGTTGATCCGGCGTTTTACAGACCTACGGAAGTGGACCTGTTAATAGGAGATTCCTCAAAAGCCAGGGAAAAACTTGGATGGAAAACAAAGGTCAGTTTCGAAGAACTGGTCAGAATGATGATAAAAAGTGATTTGGGTATAACAGACTCAGTAAATGACCGAAGTTCAGTCCACGTCAGAATGATGGTAAAAAATGATTTGTGAGAAATATCTCTGTGCCTGTAGGAATATATCTTTGTGCTTGTAGAAACCCTCTTTATTTAAGAGTTTAATTTTTCAAATGGAAATTAAATCTGGATTTTAAAATTTGCCTGAATTTCTTAAACTTACTTAAACAGGATTTCGAGAGTTAATTTTTCTCTTTGTTAACAAAAGCTACTTAAATCCAAAACCTTATCATTATTTTTCCTGAAAAAGGATTTAATGTCTCAATTGAAAGAAAATTAAATAATATTCATAATTTTGAGAATTTTGACGCTATGCAGCTAATCAAGTAAGTAAATTAAATTTATATTAGTTGACAGATGTTCCCCCGTCAATTAATGGAATTCTGCTGCTCTTAATAGAGAATTATTGGATAGAGTCAATTAAAATTTATAATATTTACAAAAATTAAGTGTGAGTGAAATGGAGAAGTCAGAAAAGATCTGTCAAAACAAAAATGCACGAGTAAAAAATTCAAAAAATATTTTCGTGCTCGTAGCTGCTCTCTTAGTCGCCTTCATAATACGTATGCTGTCGTATGCCCCAGTTACTGCAAACGGAGGCATAACCTTCATGGGATACGATGACTTCTATCATATGCGGCTTATTCTTTATACGGCCTCCAATTTTCCCCATTCCCTTAATTTCGATTCTTATATCAATTATCCTTATGGTTTCGAAATCGGATGGCCGCCTCTATTTGACCTGTTAGGTGCTCTGCTGGCAATAATCCTGGGAGGAGGACAGCCGGATCTGCATACTATCGAGTTTGCAGGAGCATTATTACCGGTACTTCTCGGAGTCCTGACAATAATTCCACTTTATATCGCAGCTTCTGCAATCCTTGACCGAAAAACAGGACTTCTTGCAGCCTTCATTTTTGCGGTTCTGCCAGCTCATATATACATATCCCGTTTTGGAGGAGTTGACCATCATGTAGCAGAAGCCCTTCTCTCAACGGCAGCTTATGCATCTTTTATACTTGCCTTAAAATGGGCAAGCGAAGGATCCTTTTCCCTGCCCTCTCTCAAGAATATCTCTTCTGAAAAAAAACTTCTAAAATCGCTGGCCTTTGCAGGGGCGTCAGGACTGTTTTTAGCGCTTCTCATTTTTACATGGACAGGAGCCCCGGTTTTTGTAAGCCTTATCGTATTGTATGCATTCATACAGACCACAATCGACCTTAAAGCTGGAAAACGATCAGATTACCTTTTCATCTGTTCAATTGCATGTCTTTTTGCAACACTTCTGTTCACCATCCCTTTGTCAGCAGGATACATACGCCCGGGTCTGGAAATGAGTGCGATGTACCTCTCCTGGTTCCAGGTATTCTACGTGCTCATCATGATAGCCGGAACTGTCCTTTTATGGGGTATTTCCATATATATCTCAAAAAAAGACCTGGACTGGAAGTACTATCCCGGAGCTTTAATACTGGTTTCCGGTGGAGGTCTTCTTTTCCTCAGGATTATTTCCGCAGAATCCTACTCTTTTGTAATTGAGGGAGTTAGATTCTTCTTTGGAAAAGGTGAATACCTGGGTACCATTTCCGAAGCTGTGCCTCTATTTTTAACTTCAGGAGGAAAGCTTACCTTTACGCCAGCATTAAATACTTTCGGACTTTGCTTGCTTGTAGCTCTGGCAGCTTTGTTACTGCTCGGTCTTGAATGGAAAGGAGACAAATCAAAACCAGAAGGAGTATTTTTCCTCTTATGGACAATCTTTTCAATTTATCTCGCTCTCTCACAGAGGCGCTTTTCATATCTACTCGCAGTAAATGTTGCAATCCTTACCTCATATATGCTCTGGGTTCTGCTCGAATCCCTTGATTTTGAAACTGAAGTAAGAAAACTGGTAAAATCCGGACAAAAAACTGAAAAAAGTACCGCACCTGCCCTTCAAACTGGAAAAGGAACAAATTCAAACACTAAATCAAAAATTAAAACAAAGAATGTATCAGGGATAAAAAATGCTTCAGGGACAAAAAATTCATCGAAACCCGATTACTTCAAACTTGTCTCATCACTGACGTTGATAGGACTTGTTTTTGTACCCTGCATATGGACGGGGACTGCTTTTGCAAAAAGCTCAGGATCACTTGACCCTGCATGGCAAGAGTCTCTCAATTGGCTCAAAAATTCCAGCCCTGAGACTTCTTATTACCTTCAGCCTTCAGAAACTCCAGAATATGGAGTCCTTAGCTGGTGGGACTATGGAAACTGGATCGTGTACATATCCAAGAGGCCTGCAGTCTCGAACAATTTCCAGACAGGCGTTGAAGATTCTGCACATTTTTTCATGACTGACTCCGAGCAGGAAGCAAGAGCAGTTATGGACAAACTCAAGGTAAAATACGTAATAACCGACACACTGATGGCAAATGGCAAGTTTGGGGCTATCGCTTCTCTCGCAGGAAAGAACATTGGTGACTATTACGATATCAAAGCAGTTAACGGAACTGCAGGTACTCAGACTGTTGCGACTGCTAAAAAGGAACTTTTGAATACTGAGATCTCTAAACTTCACGACCATGACGGAGCAAACCTTGGAAACCTGCTGCTGGTCCACGAAAGCAATGTCCCGAAGGCGGCAAATCGCAAAAATAATATTGTAAAGGTATTCGAATATGTTCCGGGAGCCAGGCTTTCAGGTACTACAAGCCCGAACCAGCCTGTCATTGCGACAGTTGGTCTCAAATCAAACACAGATAGAAAATTCATTTATCAGAATAGAGCAGTTGCAGATAAGAATGGTTCATTTGAAATAACCGTGTCCTATCCGACCGAAAACACTGGCAGTGAAGTCAGTGCTATATCGGCTTATTCCCTGAATGCAGGAGAAAATATCACCATAACAGGAATCCAGGTAAAAGAAAGTGACATTCTAAATGGAAACAGAATAGAAGTGGGTCGTGTAGAGAAACGTCCCTGAGACGGCATATCACAAAAGTAATAATGCAAAGGTATTCGAATATGGGTCGTGTCTATGAGTTGTTGACCAATTCTGAAAAAACGAGGACTTCCCCTGTATTTGATGAAAATGAAGAGAGATCCTTGTACTCACGATTTCCAGTAACTCGCGGACACGACCCGAATATGTTTCATGAGTAGTGTCGAGTCAACAGATAAATGTCGTATAAAATAGAATACGACTATTCAGAATCATTCAATCCTTGAGGATTGACTCGACACTTGGCTTTCAGGTATTGCAAGCCCGAAATAGAGTAATTGCGACACTTGATCTCAACCGAACAGATGCTGAAAATTTAAGTATCAGAATAAGGCAGTGGCAGATAATAACAGTTCATTTGAAATATAAATTATAAATTCCTTTACTAATTTCCATGGAATAAAACTACGAGTTGTATTCAGAAAAAAGTAGGAGAGAGAAAAAAGAGAAACAAATCTTTTCCCTCCTATTAATTTATTAAGACACTTTTACCTATAACTTTGTAAAGATGTTATTCTCCTGCGCTTTCTACTCCTACAGCGCTTAAGAATCTCTTGACGACTGCTTCATTAACCAACCTCAACAGTGTCTGTCTATCTTTTGTAGCGCTGAAAACCCCGAGAGGAATCTGGGCTCCTGCTGCATTTGCGTGCCCGCCTGCATCTTCGCCAAAAGCTTGCCGCATAATTTCTCCGAGGTTGACTCTGATGTCATTGCTACGCCCTGAGATATAGATGCGGTCTTCAGTGACCCCAAAGACGACTGTTGTGGAGATTCCTTCAAGACTCAAGAGGTAATCTGCAGCCTGTGGGAGAGTATCCCTATCCCTTATATTCCCGACATTTGAGAGAAGGTAACTCCCGATTACCTGCCGGTTCCTAATGGCCTCCCCGAGCACTTCAAGGGTTTCAATAGCCATTGAAGGCTGCTCTAGCTGGTCAAGGATGCCATGGTTCGAAAGGGGATAGAGGTATGAAGCAGCTGAGAGGTCTGCAGGGTCGGTTTTACGCTTAAAGTCCTGGGTGTCGGTCCGAATCCCATAGAGCAGAGCCGTTGCCAGGGTCTTTGAGATATTAATATTAAGCTGCTGCAGGTACTTTGTCATGATAGTGGCAGTTGCCCCGAAATTAGGCCGAATGTCTATATACTCAGCCTTTATCTCGGTTTCCCCGGGTGGGTGGTGGTCAATTACAATGCCCACATATGAGTTTTGGGGGATCATATTGTTAACACCCGGGATGGAGCAGTCTATCAGGGCCATTTCATCAAAGTTTTTAAGGTTATTATCTTCTATCTTGCCGAGATCAATCCCTAACAGGTTTACAAAGGCTTTGTTTTCCTGATGTCCGATCCTGCCATGGTAGAGAATATTCGATTCTACTCCAAGATTTTTTGCAATTTCCTTTAGCGCAAGCCCGCTAGAAATTGCATCCGGGTCAGGGTTATCATGAATAACAATAGCAAGCTTTTTATCCCTTATTCCTTTTAACCACCTGGCAAGCCTGTTGCCCCTATGGACTGACTCGGCCCTCTCAAGCGAACGGGAAAGGGAGCTTGCAATAAGCTTAGAAGGCATAAAGACATAATCTGCCCCAAGGTCTTCCATCTTTTCCTTATTTATAATATCTGAGGCCCGGGAAAAAAGCTGTACATCAGGGTTGATCACCTTTTTGAAATTCTCAAGGCCCCTTCTGTTTGCCTCGCTATTGGAAGTCAGGAAAAGTATGACAACAACGTTTTTAATATCAATCTTATTAACGAGATCAGGGTCAGAGATGTCACCTACAATCGTTTCGAAGCCCTCTTCCCTGAGAGTTTCGACCTTGGCTTCGTCTTTATCTACGATGATTACAAGCTTATTGCTTTCCCTGAGCTCTTTTGCAAGCGCAAAACCAACACTTCCACTACCCAGAACCAGGTATCTGGGTTTGACTGTGCTTTTAATATTGTTATCTGCCTCTTTTGAAAAATTAGACAAAAATAGTCCTCCCTATCTCATGTAAATCCGAACACATGCAAAGGAAAGCAAACATTTGATCAGAGTCCTCTCTGTTTACAGTTCTATGAAGTCTTTAACTGTAGTTGACTGTAATACAGGCGTTTCTATTTTTTTTAGGTTATTTCTCTTATTAATTATTAATCTTGTTAATCTTTGCTATCATATTAAACTAACTTTTCTATGGCAAACCAACTTTCCTATATAACATAACGTTCTTAATTTATTAAAACTATTGACGTTTGAGATGAACTTAATTACTTCCTTGATTAACACGGTTTTTTCCGGATAATCTTTCCTTTCGGTATATTATGTTATATCGAAATATAACGTATATAGTAACAGTATCTAATAAGTTTTCCTCGGTGTAAAAATATAATAACTAAAGTAATCAATTGAGAGATATACAACAATACCTATAACACCTCCTTATATAAATGAATTCGAATTTACAGAAGTATTCAGTAGGCGATAAAAATCGAATGAGAATATACCTGCAGGTAATTATTATGAGGTTCATTAGTTCTTCCCGGATGAAGGCGATCGACAGAAATTGCGAATACCTTGGCCTGCTACCTGTCCAGTTAATGGAAAATGCGGGGGCTGCTATTGCGCAGAGCATAAGGGAGAAACTTGAAAGCGGCAAGGTACTTTTTATTGCAGGCCGGGGAAATAACGGAGGGGATGCTTTTGTTGCCGCCAGGCAGCTTTCAGGCTTTTCAGGATACAGTGTAAAAGTAATCCTTCTGGGAAAGTCTCAGGACATAAGAACTAATGAAGCCTGCCATAACTTTTCCCTTCTAAGGTTCAGCCGTTTGCAGATGCTCGAAATTAAAGATTCAAGCCAGCTTGCAGCTTTAGCTTCGGACTGGTTCTCGGAAGCTGACTTGCTAGTAGATGCTATATTCGGGACAGGGGTAAAAGGGATTATAAAGGAACCCGAGTCAACAGCTGTCGACCTCATAAACAGGGAAGGAAAAGCAGGGAAAACAGTAATTTCTGTTGACATCCCTTCAGGGCTTGACCCTGATGGCGGTGGCTTTGAGAAAGCTGTGCATGCAGAGCTTACAGTCACTTTCCACCGCATGAAAACAGGGCTTATGAGCGAGAACGCAAAAAAATATACTGGCACAATAAAGGTTGCAGAGATCGGAGTCTGTGCGGACGCCGAGCAATATGTAGGCCCCGGAGACCTGACAATGCTACACAGGCGGCAGTCCGAAGGGCACAAAGGAGATTCCGGAAAGATCCTTGTTATAGGAGGAGGCCCATACTCGGGAGCTCCGGCCCTTGCAGCCCTTGCAGCTCTGAGGGCAGGGGCAGACCTGGTAACCGCAGCAGTTCCTGAGTCTGTATCCGAAATTGTTGCATCTTATTCTCCAAATCTGATAGTCCGAAAACTTTCTTCAAATATACTATGCCCAGATGACCTTTCCATTCTTCCTGACCTTATTGACTCCCATGATGTGGTCGTGATGGGTATGGGGCTAGGGAGAGCCTCAGAGACTCTTGAAGCCGTCCGAAAGATTCTACCCTTCTGCAGGAAAGCCGTCCTTGATGCAGATGCCCTCTCGGCTCTCTCAGGCTCTATCTTTGAAACCCTTGCAGGCAACTGTGAACTGATAGTGACCCCGCATGCAGGAGAATTCGCCCGTTTGAGGGATATGGGGACTCCCGAAGACCATGAGGCCCGTATTAAAGCCGTCAGAGAGTTTTCAGAGGAAAAAGGGATTGTGACGCTCCTCAAAGGAAAAATAGACATTATTTCGGATGGGAAACAGACCCTCATGAACAGGACAGGAAATGCGGGCATGACAGTAGGAGGTACGGGGGATGTCCTGGCAGGGCTTACCGGATCTCTTTTCTCCAGGAATCCGGCATTTCTTGCTGCAGCCTCTGCCGCGTACATTAACGGAACAGCCGGAGACCTGGCTTTTGAGAGAGCAGGAAATGGGCTGCTTGCAACGGACGTGATAGAGAAGATTACCGAAATAATTAAAGAGGCAGATATCGGATAAAAAAGATAAAATCAAAAGTGCCAATGGTACTGCAATTTAATCCTGAATAGTACAATACTCAATTAATACTGCTATACTGCGAATGTAACGTGAAATGGGAGGGACTGGTATGGTACATGGAATTGAAAGGAAAATTGAGGTAGAGATCGAAAGGAACAGAATTAGAATAAATATTTTTCACGGAGAAGATGAGGAAATTATAAAACTTAACCTTGAAGAAGCCGAAGAGCTTGCTGAAAAACTTGGACAGGCACTTCATGATTATTCAAAAAGAAAACAAATCAGGATTGACTGAACAGAGAGGAAAGCCCTGAAAAACCGAACAAAAATGAAACTAAAAGCCAGAGTGAATCAAAAGAAAATACGATCAAGATAAAATACGAAAAACGTGGTGATTTAGTGGAAAAGCAATTTACTCATATCGCAGCCGGCAGAGTGCATATGGTTGACATCAGCGAAAAGAATGATATCCCAAGATTAGCGCAGGCTAGAGGAGAAATCGTACTTTCCGAGGAGACCATAGAGAAAATAAAGACTGGAAATGTAGAGAAAGGAAACGTGCTGGCAACTGCGCGGGTTGCAGCAGTGCTTGCAATAAAAAAGACTCCTGAGATAATTCCTATGTGTCATCAGATTCAGATTACTGCCATAGATGTGGACTTCGAGATAGGTGAAGGAGTAATTTCGGCTGTTGTAGAGGTACGGACTGTCGGTAAAACAGGAGTCGAGATGGAAGCTCTCACAGGGGTTTCGGCCGCACTGCTTACGATATGGGATATGGTAAAGTCAGCGGAAAAAGACGAGAGCGGGAATTATCCCAACACTTCGATAAGAAACATCAAAGTGCTGGAAAAGCTCAAAGGTAAACATTTTGTAACAATTCAGCCTACCCAAAATCAATCGATTGATATTGATTTTGACGTAACGGAGAAGTGTGATTACTAAGTGATGAAAAACGCAATCTATATCTAGAATTTACTAAATCATTTTTTAGATCCCATAAAAGCTAAAGTCATTAAAATAAGCTTTTTAAAGGATGGGATATATCAAGACGGGAGACTGAGGTATATATCTTGAAGATCGTAGGTGGACCAGCATCACAATTACTTGCCAGCCGCACTGCGCGGGCTTTAGGGACAGAGCCCGTACTCTGCGAGTTTAATCGTTTCCCTGATGGAGAACTTTACCTCCGAATTGCAGACGAGATAAAAAACGAGAGTGTGACCCTTATCCAGAGCACACCAACAGATTCCGACTTTGTTTCCCTCCTCCAGCTTATCGATGCCTGTAATGAGGCAAAAGAACTCAATGTTGTAATTCCTTACATGGGATACTCCAGGCAGGACAAAAGGTTCAAACCCGGAGAACCAATCAGTGCTCGTGCAGCTGCTCGCTGTATAAATGCTGACCGAGTCTTTACAGTAAATATCCATGAAAAAAGTGTGCTTGGGTATTTTCCATGCCCTGCCAAAAACCTTGATGCAGCAAAACTGCTTGGGGAGTATATTGCAGGCTTTGGTCTGGAAAGCCCTATTTTAGTAGCCCCTGATGAAGGAGCAGAAGGACTTGTAAAGAAAGTATCTTCTGGCCTGGGCTTTGATTACGATCATCTGCAAAAAACCAGGCTCAGTGGAGATACGGTTACAATCAAGACAAAGAATATCGATGTAACCGGAAGGCACGTTGTCCTTGTAGACGATATGATTGCAACAGGCGGGACAATGACCGAGTCTATCAAGATGCTGAAAGACCAGGGAGCAGTCGATGTTTACCTTGCCTGCGTGCATCCTGTCCTAGCAAGGAATGCGGTTTTAAGGCTTTTTAATGCGGGCGTAAAGGACATAATCGCGACCGATACCCTCGAAAAATCTGAAAGCATATTAAGCGTTGCCCCCTTGATTGCAGATGCTCTGAAGGATCTCCAATAATATACTTCAATTTTTATCACCGTTAACTATTTTTTATATTCTGCTATTCTTAGTACTATGACCCTTCCAGAAGTCTGTCCGCTTGATGAAAACCAGATATGTAAAGGGCGGGAGTGCCACCTCTTCTGCCTTGAGTGGAGAACGAGAGAACCTACCTGCCTCATAGGTTACAGCACAACAAGCAAAATCAAGTCCGGGAAAAATGACCGCAAAAAAGATACCTACGCTGAAGAAACTTTCCGTAAATTAGGTAGACAGCCTCTCCCTAAAAAGAGAACTGTCTCCGAAAAGGGGGACTGGCTCCCTACAAGACTCACGGAAAAACCCAGGGAAAAACCTGTTGAAAGGAAAGAAGAAAAATTTATCCAGAACCCATCTCCTGAGACAGCAGTTGTCAGAAACCCTGCTTCAAGCCCTGAGAAAAACCATAATGTTAGGCTGAAAGAAAGGCAGGCTGCGAGTGAGGCCGAGAAAGCTTCCCTGAGACTCGAATCTCGACTGAAAAAAGAGCCGGCTGAAGAAAAACCAATTATATGTGCAAAAACTCAGCCAAAAGTCCAGGAAAGGCCAAAAGTTCCGGAAAAAATAGTTTCAAGAAATAAGCACACAACAATCTTTGCACCATCTGATACAGATGAAAAGAAGCATCCTTACTCATCAGGTAGGGAAGAACAAACAAAGAAAGATCCTTACTCATCAGGCAGGGAAGAACAAACAAAGAAAGATCCTTACTCATCAGGCAGGGAAGAACAAACAAAAAAGGCTCCTGAGGACAAGGAAAAACGAAGGAAGCTTGATGAAGTCCTGAAGATAGACACTCCTGAAGTCTATGATGAGGAGTTCTGGAGTTAACAGCTCTCTGCCCGAAAGAAATAGATAATTCATATACAGGTCAAAGTTCCTTAAAAGGGTCATCTTACCCCTAATGGAAAAGATTGTTTTCTTCACTTGCGGCATTCCTTAAGAGAACCTGCGAGACTTGTTGAAGAAATAATCTTTTTGGATTACAGCTCAGGGCTTTGATTATTATAAACAATAAGCATAGAAGAAATGACGAGGAAATAAATTGCACGTTTGAGAGACTTTTGATATTGTATACTTTTCGTTTTTCATGCTGCTTAATTTTCGTTTTGCATGCTCCGGAAAAACATAAAACAGGGATATGATGATTAAGGATGGACCGCCAGACATACCAGAAGATATACAGTTCACTGCATGACTTTAAAGACGTTTTCCGCCTGTCGGAAGAATATGCAGAACCCCCAGGCATGCTAGCAACAATTCTGAACCAGAAAGTCGTGAAAATGACAAGGTTCAAACACAGAAGGATCTATTCCAAAGAGCAGGAACTTTTTTTAAAATGGAAACAGGGGCGTTCGATTCTTGATCTTGCTGACTATACAGGTTTTCCCCCAACCCTTATGGCATCTCTCATCATGAAAAATTGTGATCTTTCTAAGAAAAACATAAACTGGCTTTTCAAGAATATTGATTTCATCGAAAACCGCCGCCTGAGAAAAGAAGTAAAAAAAGTCCTTGAGGTGGACCATTTCTTTTCCCCCCATGCCCACGAGATGCAATGTAAGAAGGGCGAAATGGGAGAAGCGATTATCCGGAAATGGCTGGATGACAGGAAAATTTCCTATTGCACTGAAGACGAAATTCGGGCTCAGGGAGACGGCAAGACCCCGGACTTTGTACTGGAAAACCCTTTATGTATAGATGAGCTTAAGGTCAGCTGGATTGAAAGCAAAGCACTCTTCGGAGACGACTTCGAACACGAACATTATGTGAAAAAGCAATTTAGAGAGTACGTCGATATTTTCGGAGAAGGTATGGTTATCTACTGGTACGGTTATCTCGATGATCTACCTGCAGACGGCTACCTGGTAAAAAACCACAGCTTTTTTAATGAGTACCCGGAGGAAATTGATGAGTTGTTTAACTATCTTGTGTACTGGTAAGCTAGCTGACAGATTATTAATCCATTCTTGAATATTTGTTCAGAGCCTTCCTCAATCAAACATTTATTCAGATCTTTACTTAATCCGACATTTGTTCAGAGCCTTTCTCAATCAAACATTTATTCAGATCTTTACTTAATCCGACATTTGTTCAGAGCCTTTCTCAATCAAACATTTATTCAGAGCTTTACTTAATCAGACATTTGTTCAGAGCTTTACTCAATCAGACTTTTAAAGCCTCATAATAGAAGACATATTAGTAAGAGGGTCTTTTTCTACCTGATAGACGTGGTCTGCAGAATCGATAAGAGACTCGTCGTGGGAAACCACAATAATCTGACCTACTCCTATGCTGCGCATCATATCTATAAGTTTCAAAAGCTGCCTTACATGCCCACGGTCCAGGAAAACCGTTGGCTCGTCAAGAATCATTGGTGGGAGGCCATGTGCCCTGTCTCCTCCAAAACCGAGAGCAAGAAGCCTGTAAATGGCACAGCGGAGGACAAGATTAAATATAGCGCGTTCACCGCCACTGAGAAGTTTAGGCTCAAGGGGGGTTCCATCTTTTCTGTACACTGTAAGGTTGTACTCAGGGCCCAGTTCTATATGAGAATAGGCATTGTTCGCATACATGAAGCTGAACATTTCGTTTAAAAGGGAGGAAAGGGCGCCTATGTTTCTTGCCCGCATATCAGCCCTGACGCGCATATAGGTATTCTCAAGCTCCTCGGCATTATAGTATACAGATTCAAGATATAACCGCCTGTTTTCGAGAGCCCTGAGCTCATCTTTCAGTTTCCTGAAGCGATTTAAGCTATTTTCGACCATACCGATTTCTTTTAAAAGAGCCTCTTTTGCAGTAGTGGTTTGCTGAATTTTTTCCGTAATATTTGCCTGAGCCTTCTCAAACTGATCGCGCTTAAGCAGAAGGTCTTCGAGCCTGTTTCCCTCCAGCTTTTCTTCCAGCTGTTTTATCCTCTCACTTCGTTCAAGGATCTCCCTGTCAAAGAAACCGACCTTTTCAGTGAGGTTCCTGATCGAAGCTTCGAGCTGGGAGATTTTGTGTTTTATGTTCTCCATTCGAAGCAGGTTTGCCTGGATATTTTTTGCCTGCAAGAGGAGCTTTTCGAGGTCCTGATGTGTTTTCTTTGCCAAATCTTCCTTTTTCCTCAGAGCTTCGAGATCAACTCCCAGAGCCTTGAGCTTTTCTTTCTCCAGATTTTCCCTTTCTGCAAGCGCTTTTAATTTCTCATTTAGTTCACCAAGCCTCTGCCCGTAATTTTCGATTAGTGCAAGAGAAGTCCTTATTTTTCCGTTCAGAGCTTCAATTTCTAGGGCATTTTCAGCAAGCTTTTTTTCAAAGGCTTTTGCCTCTCTAAGAGCTTTCTCACTTTCACGATGGGCTTTTTGAGCCGCCTCCTCCCAGCCCTGCAGAGCTTTAATGTCAGGGAGAAGCTGACCCATTTGAACTTCAATTTCCTGTTTTCGTTTATTAAGCTCTTCTAGCTTAAGGGAATCTTCTTCGATCCGGACTTTGTGAATCTTAATCCGTTCTTCCGAATCTTTTGCCTTAGTCCTGAGCTTTTCGGTTTCCAGGTCGTAGTCAGAAATCCGTTTATCCAGCTTTTTTGCATCTTTGAGCCGGTTGAGTTTTTTCTCGATCTCAGCCTGCTGGAGCTTAATATCCATAAGTTCTGCTGAGAGCTTTTCTTTTTTCTGCTCGGATTCCTCTGTAGTGCAGGCAATTTCGGACTCTTTAAGTTCCTGTCCGCAGGTAGGGCATTTTCCTTCGGCAAGCAACTGCAGGTTTTTACGGATAACTTTTTCAAGCTCCCTGAGGGTAGCCTCAAGCTCCTTTTCCCGTCCATGCAGTCTATTTTTATTTTCCAGTAGAAGTTCACTGAAATATTCCAGGTCTTCGAGCTGCTCCCCGGTAAAACCCAGCCCCTTTAACCCTACAAAGGCTTCGGATTTTTGTTCATGGACTCCGAGAACTGCCTTAGAATTCTCCCTGAGTTCCTCTTCAAGAATTTCAATTTCTGTTTTACCCTTTCTGACTGCAATTTTGTAATTTTGCAGTTCTTTTTCAAGCGCGATTAAATTTATGTCTCCGGTTTCTTTTTCTTTAAAGGCAAGGACAAGCTTAGCCGAGGTTTCGCTTTTCCTGTCACGAAGAAGGCTTTCCTTTTCTTCCAGTTCCTTTATAAATGAAGCGATTTCATTAGTTTCTCCGAACTCTGCTTTTTCTTTAAGCTCTTTGTTTTCCTCTTCGATTATCCGTATATTTTTCCTGTTTTCTTCAATTTCCCTGTTCGCAGCCCCGATATCTGCTCTACACTGCATGAAAATGCGCTCAGCATCAGCCTTTTCTTTTTCGAGGTCGCGTAAGGTTTGCATGAGGGCTTCTTCTTCTCTTAGGAGAAGAGCAAGTTCTTTTGAAATTCCGTTTACCTTTTCCCTGGCAAGAAACTCTTCTTTTTCCTGCTCCAAAATGAGAACTTCAATATCAAGGTCTTCAAAGCCGCATTCTCTTTTGATGCTATTGTTTTCCTCTCCAAGTCCAAGCAGAGCCTGCTTTTGCTGATGGACTTCTTCTGAGAAGTTTTCCTTTTCCCGGAAGCAGCCAGCCTTGTTTTCCTGAGACTTACGAATAGCCTGTTTTAAGGCATCAATTTCCTGCAGGCGTCCCTGATAATCTGCAATCATCAGGTCAAACTTTTCTTTACGGGCAGCTGCAGCATCTTTCACTCCATTAAACTCTTTTAAGGCAGCATCGCTTTCCTTTATCTTCTGTTTGAGTCCGTTCATTACGGAAACAGGTCCTGTACTTTCAATCCCTTCAATCTCAGCTTTCACGCTCGAAAGGCTGTTTTTAGTGTCCCTTTCAAGCCTTCTGACAGCTGTTTTTGCACTGCCTGCCCTTTCCCTGTACTCCTCTAGTTTGCCAAGCTGCAGCAGATCATCTATCATGCGCTGCCTATCTTTTGGCTTTGCATTAATAAGTACATCAATCTCCCCCTGCCGGATGTAAGCACAGTTCCTGTATGCCTCCTCATCCATATTCAGGAGGGCACAGACTTCCTCATAAGTCCTTGTAGCCTGATCAACAATGCTTTCCCCATCGGCATAGAACACGCATTTCGAGCTTGAAGCGTTCTCACTTTTAACCGAGTACCGGAAAGCCTGATCGATAAGATACTCCCGCCCTAAATGCTCAAAACCCAGACTGATTTTAGCATTCTCAGCTCCTTTGAAAATTATATCTGCAAGCACAAAATCCTTTGAAAGAATCCTGCTCCCGAAAAGCCCCATGAAACAGGCTTCGAGCAGGCTTGACTTTCCACTCCCGTTTACGCCGGAAATGACTGTCACTCCGTCTTCAAAAGTGAAATCCAGCTTTTTGTAGCTCCGGATATTTTCGACATGCAGATTTTTCAACTTCACAGGTAATCACCAAGGTTATACTGTCGAGGTACAGCAGGCTTTCCTTTTCCCTTTTTCTGCCCTTTCTTTGCTGCTTTTCCAGTTGTATCCGAAACCTTAATCGGCTTTCCTCCAGACAGCTCATCTGCCTTGCTTCCTGCTTCCTTTCCGGGGCTTGCTTCAGCTTCTGGTTCAGGCAAGTTTACAACCTCTTTTTCAGGCTCGTTTTCACCTTCTTTCAGGATATCCATCTCTTTTTCAGGGCCTTTCGTCAGAATTTCGTGGATTTCTTGCGGAAAAGCCGGTTCAGATGCAGGTTCAGATGCAGGTTCAGATGCAGGTTCGGATACAAGCTCGGATACAGATTCAGAAGCACATTCAGATACGGATTCAGATACGGATTCAGATACAGGTTCAGACGCACATTCAAATACGGATTCAGAAGCAGATTCGGATAGCGGTGAAGGTTCAGACGATGAACCAGAACTCTTCAGGCTCACGGCAGAAAATTCAGGATTCTTTATTGCAGGGCTCTCAATTCTGTCTGAAGCCCTCAGAATGTCAGAATTTCCAGTAATTGCCCCGATAAATTCATTCTTTCCGGCAAATTCAGTTTCCGTGGCTGGTTTAATATCCTCATTCAACCTGATTTCAATATCATGTATAGCTTCTTGAGATTCCATAACTCTGGCAGAGCTGATAGGTATTTCGATTCTGAAATCCGGATCTTTGAAGTCAATCACCTCAATAAGCTTCGAAAGCCGGCCTTCAGTCTCTTCATCCACCCTTGATCTTGGAACGTTAGGGTTCCGGATGATTTCATCAACAATCAACCCACCGTCGTTTAAACTCATCCTTTTGATTTCGTTTGCAACTGCATGGTCAGGGTCAGAAAAAGTGACTTTCAAAACCTCGTCGGGGAAGGACTCCTTTATCCTCAGGTCTCTAACCCTTGGTACGAGAGCTCCTTTATTCAGAAGATATTCCTCAATTTCGCTGAAGGAAAGAACAGATCCAGAATCTCCAGAAATTTCCAGGAAAACAACTGATCCGGGAAGTTCCTCAAGATGCTCATTTATTGCAGAAAAAATCTGTTCATAAGACTTTTCTCCCCCTTTCAGGGTTACTGGAATAGGAAGGAAATGTCGCGTAGGAATTGTGCGCCTGCTGATTTCCAGCCCTTTGTCTGAAAGAGTGATGATATTATAGGAACGAGGCTCGCTTTCCGAAGCACTGTTTCGCTCTGTACTGCCAGGATAAGTGACCCAGGTCTCTCCAACCTTAATCTTTTCATATTTATGATAATCGCCAAGAAGAATCGCATCAACCCTAAAAGGAAGCTTTTCAACCATATCAGCGCAGTCCCATTCTGCATATGGGAAAGGCTGCACTATCTGATGCATTACAAGCAGCTTCCTGCAGTTTTCCAGCTGTGAAGTATCTGGAGCTTCAAATCCGGAATAGTCGAATAAAGGAATCTTTGACTTCGGAACACTGTCGATCCCGTAGATTGCCACATCCCCTACCAGTCGCGGCTTTTTCCCAAGTCTTGCCGCAAGCCCCATTTCCTCAAGGAGGTCAAGCCACTGCGTATTTTGCTTGCTCTCATGGTTCCCGACAATTCCAAAAAGAGGTATGTTAGCAACCTTCAACCTGGACAGGATGTTGATAGTTTCCAGAAGGTCTTCAAGGGTCGGATTCCTTGAATCAAAAAGGTCTCCGGCATGCACGACAGCATCAACCTGCATATCAATCGCATCATTTATTACAATCTCAAAAGCCGCAAAAAGGTCCTTTCTCCGGACCTCACTGTGATACTGCTTGTATCCCAGATGCGTGTCTGCAGTGTGGAGTATCCTTATTTCCCTGTTCATGGTTTTATCAGTCTCTAATTTTTATCCTATAAGGATTTCTATTTTAGTATTTAACTGATTTCCACAGGAAACACTTCTCAGCCTAGTCAGGGATTTTAAACAAAAAGTAACAAGCCTTTATTCATCAGCATGAATATAATATAAAACTCGAAGATAACCTCCGATGTTCTGTGATTTATCGGCTGCTATTTCCGGGGCAAATTGATCGCATTTTCCGATCTTCCCTGCCTTACGCTTCGGAGCATCTGGAACCGATTGGCTTCTATCAAATGAAAAAGTGATTTCAACAGAGTTGGAAAAATATAATATTAAACGTCAATCTTGTAATATTGGAAGATCAATTGGAAGATCAAATCTCACAAAGAAATAAATTTAAGGGTTTCGGGACTGTCGGCACTCATCTAATCCTATAAAAGCCATTATTCTTCTTTCATGAATAGGCTGCTCACTATGCATATCAATTAATGTCTATTTTTCTTTACATTAATAGAGTATAAACAATGTAATATACAGACCTGATAAACTTTAAACGAATTTCCAAAGAGATCTTATGATACGTTTCTATTAGAGACATATGTTGCCCCCTCCTCTCTACATAGTAAATATAAAGATACAGTTGTATTTATAATCTTCTTATTAATATGAAAGAAGATTTACTTCACCAATAATAAACTGGTTTTTCCAATCGGTATTCAATGCCTCTTTTCTGGATTCTAATCGGGGTTACTAACTAAATCAGAGTGCGCAGAGGCCTTACCTAAGAGTATATAAACAGCACAATTTACAAGAGCTAAACATTTATAAACATTTAAGGCTGTAATAACAATATTGATAAAATAAGGAGGTCATATAATTGAATGCAGAACACATTACCGAAAAAGAGCATAATAGAAAGACCGACGAAGAAGAGATTGAAAAGATAAAAGAAGATCTCGAACTAGCAACTGAAAAAGTCGTATATTTTGAGGATATAATAAGAGCCGCAGACAGCCTGAGAAAAATAGCAGAATCTAAGATTATACTGACCGAATCTAAAAAATTAGATTCAATAACTAACAAACTGGATTCACAGATCCAGAGTATTGGAGAACTAATAAGAAAAGCAGAGATCAGAAGGGAAGAAGCAATAAACAAACTATTAGATGCAGAGGTCAGGCTGATAGTGGTAGAAAATAGAATATTGCACTCAAAAGTCACAAATTTTTAAAGACAATATAAATACCAAAGACTAAATGCAGACCATGCGGCGGCATTATAAGTTGCCAACAAACAAGAAATAGACAGCGGATATACACTGAGCGCAGAAAGCCTGATGGCCTGCGATATTAAAAGCATACCCGCAACCTATTTTTTTTCAAAAAAGCCCTAAATTTAACAGAAGCTCACATCTAAAGTCACAGTATCTCATTTACATTTCTTTTTTTTCACTTGAACAATAGGTTCGGAGATGGCATTGCAAAACAGGGCCGCCACGCGAGGATCTACGCCGTCTAATATAAGCATCTAACAAGACCGTCTTACAAAAGCACTCCAATCAGAGGTCCTGAACAAATAGACTGAATAAAGATTCTAATCAAGAAAACTAACCAGAGATCCTTATTAAAATAGTTGGTAATTTATATATATTTCAAAATCAGTAATGTATCATATGGGAGTGGGAAAATGCCATACAATATAAAAGAACCGAAAAAAAGTGTGAAATCGGAATGGAGAAAAAGAGCTTCCGAGTTTGAGACAGATGAAACTGCCGAAGGAATTAGGTCATTTGGCGGATCGAAAAAAAACGAAATGTGTGGAAAATGGATTAGTGATGAAGAATATATATCAATAGAAGGTGTCAAAAGCCAGGGCGGAATGCCCTATAAATTATGGACTAGAGATGAACCAATGCCAATTTCTCCTACAGATGCCCGCTCATTAATTAGAGCAAATTTGATTAGACGTGTCCGGAAATAAACGCATTATAAAATAAACGCATTATAAAATAAACGCATTATCATCCTCTCACATGTGCGCGTCAGATGGGAAATCGTCTAATTAGATGCCGTTCTTTCTGACATGGACTCACGAAAGTGTATTTCATGTTGAGGCTTGCCTCCCAATGTGCCAGGCTGCACGAGATGGGAATATGCCTAAATCAAGCTTTTTTCACTTTCCCTAAAATCCAATCTTCACAATTTTCTGCTTTTGCTTTTACTTTCCCAGTCCCTGAACCTCTGACTACCAACGCTCGCTTATGTGAAAGCTGGCGTGGATGCGCATTTGGATACGGATAAGTCTCGTTTTCCTAAATTGGATACTTATCAGAAGTGGAATCTCCGCCTTCGTAGTGCCGTCGGAAATCATGCAATAGACGACTGTGAAGTTGTTACTAAGGTCTGGCGATGGGTTGCCTTATTTAACAAAAAAGTAACAGATATTGATAAGGAGCGAACTGCCTGACAGCTCTTCCTTCAGTTACTGTCCATTCAAAAATATAAGATTCATTTGGTTTTAGAATGAGTAGAATATTTGCAACTATCAGAGTATAAGTTACCATCTTAGAGCTGTCTTAAAATTCAAACCATTTCTACAATTGGATAATGGGCAATGTTAACTTTAAATTCTGATATTTGGTATTGAGGGTCATTTGCTAAAAACCAAAATACAAATTTGATCAATGACCCTCACTACCTTTTAACTCTGACTTATTATTGTCTCTCAATTAAAGTGTTCATTTACTTCACTGTGACGTAGCTTGTCTTTTGGTTGCTACCTTTAGCGTTTTTAGCGGTTAAAATCACTTTGTATTTTCCTGCCTTACTGTATTTATGTGTAGGATTCTTGACTGTTGAGGTGGATTTATCACCAAAGTTCCAGGACCAAGAAGTAGGTGATCCTGTACTCTTATCTGTGAATTTCACAGTTTTCCCAGATATACTTGTAGAGAATGCGGCACAGGGAGTTTTCGCGGCTACAGCAGGTTTAGAAACTACAACGCTTATGACTTTTGTTATTGCGTTGCTACCCATACCCATTACTTCTAGTGTGACATTATACTTTCCGGCTGCAGCATATGCGTGTGTTGGGTTCTGCTCGTTTGAATTATTTCCGTCTCCGAAGTCCCAATTCCACATAAATATTGTTCCGGTGCTTTTATCAGTAAATGACACATTAAATGGTGCTTTTCCGGTTGTCTGCTTTGCAGCGAACGCAGCAACGGGTGCTGTTAATGTGCTATCTGATTCATCTGTAATTGGTGTAACAGATGTAGTTGGTGTAACAGATGGTGCCAATGCAGTAGACGATCCCAAAATTAAGACCGCTAAAACTAAGGCTATTGGAAAAAGTTTTCCTATATTTTTCATTAATCTTCCCCCCATTTCTTAGTATATTATCAATTATATAAATTCTAATATTTTTATACTAGTTTGGTCATTTTTTAATTAATTGATTCTCATCAACATAATAGAATTGTATAACTTGCATATAACTTTAAGAGAAAAATGTCTTCTTACATTTGTTATTTATTATCATATATTCTAACATATAATCATTGAAGTAAAAGTTCTACTTTATTCCGGGTCCTCAAAAATGATCAGTTATTTACGGGCTAATCAGCCTTTTTTCATGAATTTAATATATCTTTATTGCTTCCCAAATAAAAGTAAAATAGATTAATAATTTATATTGCATTTAAAAGATTAAAAACCTTTAATTTTGCTTTTTAAGGCTTTATGGTCTTTATTTTCAATATCCAATTCTGAATACTCAAAAATGGTATCGTATGCCACAATTGCAAATAAATCTAATTTTCTAAAAAAATCACACTTTTATTCTACTTTTAACCAATTTTAAAGAAAAACAGGACTTACTTTTCTAAATATCGAATTTTTAAATTGTACTTTTACAGGAAGAACTCTAAATTCCCTCTCTTATAAAAAATAAGCATTTTGAATCCCCAATTTACACAATGATTTTGGAGAATTTTATACTTTAATTTTAAAACATCTTGAAGAGTTAGCTCTGGAATATCTGAGTAAAAAAGAGACTTTCTTTAGATTTCTTCAGGCATTTTATAGGAGCTCTTGAGAGGTTCAAGGTAGAATCAAAAAGAATGTAAAGGCTTATCATTTTTGCAGAGAGCACATTCCATCAAGTAACCTGAACAGGTTTTTCAAAAAATAAGCCTATTAGCAGGATTTTCACCTGCGTAACAAGACTAAAAACAATGCAAGAACTGAAATCGCGCCTGCAAGTGTGAAGGCTGGCGTGGACGCAGCTGTGTGTGCGGATGTGGATGAAGCCTCTGTTTTTGAAACTGGCTGCTCCTTAGAAGCGGGAGTTTCGCCTTCGTAATGTTCGTTGGATATATAAGGATAAACAACTGTGAATTCACCTTGTACTAGAGGCTCATCTTCACTGACATTATGTATTTGATACCAAATATTCACTGGCATCGTTCCACTTTCCCATTCTCCAGTTGGTTTTAGTGTCCATTCAAAAGTATATGTTCCCGGATCTAAGGATTCAAAATATAACTTTTTATCGAATTCAGAGGGACCTTTTATAACTTCATAAGGAGCTCCCACCCTTAGACTGCATACTTTTATGAATAATATTGATTTTTGATTCAATGTTAGGTTTATTTTTACTTTGAAAGGTTCTCCTATTTTCAATGCAGGCTTAGCTACTTCTTTTCCCGGTAAAAGCTGATCATTATAGTAAACATCTATAGTACCATATTGAGAACTTGCTGAAACGACATTTGTCAACAAGAGAAATACCATTCCAATTGTAAAAATTCTGAGTTTCATAATTATTCACCAAATTGTGCAGCAAGAGCTTCATATCCAGCTGATTTTTCAATAGAACCACCTGTTTTATCTCCAACTCCTTTTGGACCTGGACCAACCACAGTAGAGGAGTATCCAACGAATTGAAATGTTAGTGGAACATTATCTCCGATATATTTTCCATTATGTAGGATTGAATCGTCTTTTCTGATATACATCTGCCCTTTATTCCCAAAGTAAGGTTTAGGAATGACTTCATTATCGTTGTCTATGACCTTAAATTCGTTATACATTCCAATTGCCTCATACGTCCACACATTTATTGTGAAAATCCAATTCGGAGGCAGCAGAGGCAGTCCGCATGGGACAGCTGACATTGTCTTGTCCAGCCTTTTTGAAACCTGGTATCCAACTTCACCTGAATACATATTCTCATTTGCCAGATTTTTCAGTTCGCTGTCGACTCTCCCAAAGCCGGCGTCAAGCACTGGACCTTTATTTTTGGTAACTGCACAGATGCCGTTTGCAACACCTATTCTGCCATCAATCTCGACTCTATTCAGAGTTGCTTCGAGTTGATCTGGTTAAAAATAAGTTTTAAAAAATTAAGTTTTATCGCCATAATTTTTACTTATGAATGAATTCGAGAAATACAAGAGCAAGCGCCGCAATAGCCGTTACTAAACTGAAAGCTGGTGCAGATTTAGGTGTGGGTTGAGATCCAGAAACTGGCTGCTCCTTAGAAGTGGGAGTTTCGCCTTCGTAATGTTCGTTGGAGATGGTGCAGTAGGCGACGGTGAATTCACCTGTTACTGCAGGGTCATCTTCACCAGGAAGGTTAATCTGATACCAAAAGTTTATTGGAATAGAACCTCCAGCCCATTCATCAGTAGGTACAATTGTCCCTTCAAAGATATATTTTACAGGATCTAAAGACTTAATGTATTTTGTTTTTTCGAACTCTGACGGACCATCTACTACTTTAAACAAATTTCCCCCTAAACTGCAGACTTGCACAAACAAACTACTGGTCTGATTTAACGTCATTTCGATCTTTATCTTGAAAGGTTCTCCAATTTTGAGCATTGGCTTTGCAACCTCTTTTCCAGGCAGTAGCTCATTATTATAATAGGTATTAATTTCTCCATAAGAACTCATAGCAATAGCTGTGCTCGGCAAAATAAAGATTCCAATAACTACTGTAATCGATAAGCATTTCACTTTCACAAATACTCCTCACATTGTAAAAAAGGATTCAGAGCCTAATATTATCTCTACCAAAGTTCCTTATTTGTGCAATGATCTAAGAAATACAATTGCAAGCACTGCAATGGCAGCTACTAAACTGAAAGCTGGTGCAGACCTAGGAGTAGGTTGAGTTTCAGGAGATGATTGAATTTTCGAAACTGGCTGCTCTTCAGGAGTGGGAGTTTCGCCTTTGTAATGTTCGTTGGAGATGGTGCAGTAGGCGACGGTGAAACCACTATTTATTACAGGTTCAGGGTTACCTTTTTCTACTATTGAATAATGAAAATTGATAGGAAGTGATCCACCTGCCCATCCTTCAGTTGGTTTAACTATCCATTCAAAAATATGAGATTCATTTGGTTTTAGATTGACACTAGAATATCTGTTTATTTGGGAAGGACCCTCAATCACTTCAAAATCGCCACTTCCGATCTCTGATATTTGTCCCGATACTTTATATTCATGATAGACTGTCATGTTTACTTTTATGTTAAAAGGCTCTCCAATCTTCAGGATTGGTTTTGCTACTTCCGTACCTGGAAGAAGTTTATCATTGTAATATACATCGTATGTATAAATTTCTCCATAAGGATTAGTTGCAGTCGATAAATTAATAGTAGACATTAATATTGACAGTATGATCAGGTATTTTACTTTCATATTTACACACCATAACTCTGGGAGAGATTTTCGTAGGCAATTGATTCTTCAGTTTGTCCCTCTATCTTATCACCAACTCTCCGTGGTCCGGGACCAACTATGGAAGTTGCATATCCATTAAATTTAAAGCTAATTTTTTTGTTATCACCTAACTTTACATTGTAGCCAAATTCATCGGTTTTTATCGGATTATAAATTTCGGAGTATTTTCTTACATATCGCTGTCCTTTATGTCTAAAATAAGGCTCAGGAATCACTTCATTATCGTTATCAATGACAGTAAAGGCTTCATATTCTCCTATTATCTCATACGTCCATACATTCATCGTAAAAAGCCAGTGTGGCGGCAATAATGGCAGTCCACATGGGATAGCTGCATTGTTCTCTCCAGCCTTTCTGAAACCAGGTCATCTGCCTCTCCCGAATGCATATCCACAGTTTTCATTTGCCAGCCTTTTCAGTTCGCTGTCGACTCTCTCAAAGCCGGCGTCAAGCACTGGACCTTTATTTTTGGTAACTGCACAGATACCGTTTGCAACTCCGATTTTGACGTCAGCGTCGACTCTATTCAGAGTGGCTTCTAGTTGATCTGGTTAAAAATAAGTTTTAAAAAATTAAGTTTTATTGCCATAATTTTTACTTATGAATGAATTTGTGAAATACAAGAGCAAGCGCCGCAATAGCAGTTACTAAACTGAAAGCTGGTGCAGATTTAGGTGTGGGTTGAGATCCAGAAACTGGCTGCTCCTTAGAAGTGAGAGTTTCGTCTTCGTAATGTTCGTTAGATATGGTGCAGTAAGCAACGGTGAATTCACTATTTAGTACAGGTTCAGGGTTGCCTTTTTCTACAATTGAATAATGGAAGTTAATAGGAATTGATCCACCGGCCCACTTGTCGGTTGGTATAACGGTCCATTCAAAAATATGAGATTCATTTCCCTTTAAAATGATACTTGAATATTTATTTATCTTAGAAGGTCCATCTATGACCTCGAAATAACCTTCCCCTAATTCCGTAAGTTTGCCAGATACTTTGTACTCTTGATAAACAGTCATGTTTATCTTCACATCAAAAGGCTCTCCAATTTTTAAAATTGGTTTTGCAACTTCTTTTCCAGGCAATATATTATCGTTAAAGTAAACATCGATTTTTCCGTAAGGACTTGTAGCAGTAGCTGTACTCGGCAAAAAAAAGATTCCAATAGCTATTGCAATTGATAAGTATTTCAATTTCACGATAATCCCTCATATTCAGATAAAAGACCTTCATAACCAATCGATTGCTCAACGTTCCCTCCAACCCTATCTCCTACACCTTTTATTCCAGGTCCGACCACCGTTGCTGCATATCCACTAAATCTAAAATAAATTGGTATATTATCTCCCCATTTCAAGTAGTACCCTTCTTCATCAGTTTTTATAGGATCATAAACTCCAGAGTCTTCTCTCACATACTTCTGCCCCTTATACCCAAAGTAAGGCTCAGGAATCACCTCATTATCATTGTCGATAACAGTAAATACCTGATATTTCCCCACGATTTCATAAGTCCATACATTTGCCGTAAAAATCCAGTGTGGAGGCATTACCGGCAGCCCGCATGGAACTGCCGACATTGTCCTGCTCAGCCTTTTTGAAACCTGGTCTCCCACTTCACCGGAATACTTATCCACGGTTTCATTTGCCATCTTTTTCAGCTCACTATCGATTCTTCCGAAGCCGGCGTCAAGTACCGGGCCTCTAGTTTTGGTGACCTCACAGACGCCGTTTGCAACACCAATTCTGATGTCAGTGTCAACTCTATTCAGAGTTGCTTCGAGTTGATCTGGTTAAAAATTAGTTTTAAAAAATTAAGTTTTATCGCCATAATTTTTACTTATGAATGAATTTGAGAAATACAAGAGCAAGCGCCGCAATAGCAGTTACTAAACTGAAAGCTGGTGCAGATTTAGGTGTGGGTTGAGATCCAGAAACTGGCTGCTCCTTAGAAGTGGGAGTTTCGCCTTCGTAATGTTCGTTGGAGATGGTGCAGTAGGCGACGGTGAAACCACCATTAACGAGAGGCTTAGTGTCACCATGAGCAAGAATTGTGTAATATATATCTAGAGGTAACGATCCGCCTGTCCATCTTTCAGTCGGCTTTACAGTCCACTCGTATTCTTTAGAAGAGTTTGCTTCTAAGATATCTCCTTTTGAGTACTCTTCTATTCTCAAAGTTGGGCCATTTATAATTTCAAAAGAATTTTTTTCCATGCATGATAAAGAGACATAAACATCACTTTTTTGATATACTGTTAGATTAATTTTTACTTTAAATGGCTCTTCTACTTTTAAAGTTGGTTTAGCTATTTCGTTTCCAGGTAAAAGTTTATCATTGTAATATACGTCCATTGAACCGTGTAAAGATCCAGCAAGAGTAATGCTTGGTATAAGTAAAAAAACCATAAGTAAAGAAAATATCCGTCTTACTTTTATCATATTTTCCCTCCTAATTCCCTCGAAAGATTTTCGTAATCTTCTGACATTTCATTCGATCCCCCAATTTTGTCTCCAACCCCTCTTGGCCCTGGGCCTACAACTGTTGTTGCGTAACCACTAAAATCGAAAGTAATCATTTCATTAGTTCCTAGCTTCAATGCAACTCCATTTTCGTCTTTCTTAAAAGGATGAAATATTGGTGTTTTTTCTCTCACATACTTCTGCCCCTTGTGCCCAAAGTAAGGCTCAGGAATCACCTCATTATCATTGTCGATAACACTAAACACCTGATATTTTCCCACAATCTCATACGTCCATACATTTGCCGTAAAAATCCAGTGTGGAGGCATTACCGGCAGTCCGCATGGGACAGCTGACATTGTCTTGTCCAGCCTTTTTGAAACCTGGTCTCCAACTTCACCTGAATACATATTCTCATTTGCCAGCTTTTTCAGTTCGCTGTCGACTCTCCCAAAGTCGGCGTCAAGCACTGGACCTTTATTTTTGGTAACTGCACAGATGCCGTTTGCAACACCGATTTTAACGTCAGTGTCGACTCTATTCAGAGTGGCTTCGAGTTCATCAGGTCCTACTGGCGGTTTTGAATTCCTTATTTCGGTTTTGATGGCGGCGGAAAGTTCGGTTGCGAGCTCTTTTGTAGTGGTTTTTTGGATTAACTGGTCATCGGAGAGGCTGTTAAGATAGCTGGATGTAACTTCATGGACACGGCTTTCTTTGATCCAGCCTGAAATAACAGGATTTGAACGCAATTCGACGGCTACTTCTTTAACTATTTGAGTTCTCATTTCTTGCGCGTATGTATGCTTCAAGTTATGGACTTCCGAGCTAAGACGAGTTGTATCGAGGGAAACTTTTTGTTCGCTGAGGTTCTGTTCAAGCAGGAAAACTTCAGAATTCAGAGTCGAAATGCTCTGGCTGATCTGCTGGGCAGTTTCGGTTTTTACGTACTCGCCGCTTGAGGCTACAGCATCTGCGATTTCCTCGGAAATGCCGGTTGTGAAAATACAGGTGTTCCGGACGCCAAGGGGATATAGTGTTTTCCCGCTTATAGTGTCGGTCCACTCGTATTCTCTTCGGAGGTCGAAATCAGGGTCGTGGTAGAGATAGTTAGGCTTCTGGTCAACGATGAGGGTCAGGTTTTCGGTCCAGTTGTATTTGCTTTCCGGCTGACCGGTAACGGTCATTGTGGAGATAATGCCCATGTCTTTACCGAGTGCTGAAGATGCCATTTCAATTGCAGGGTTATTAAAAAGAGTCATAGGGCCTGAAGTTACACTGTCAAGCGCGCCGGTATTAAGGCCTTTTTTCTCAAGGGCATCCAGAATATAGGAATTGAGGTCAGAGTCCAGCTTACTATTTTTCTGTTCGATGTCTTTGAGCAGCTTGTTGTAGGCTTCGTTTCTTGCGATGTAGCGGGCAGAATCGCTTGAGGAGTATATTTTTCCTGCAGGGGTGAGGTGCTGATCTTTATCTACATAGGCTCCTCGGCTGGATTCCAGCTTCAGAATAATTTTTTTGGCGGCTTCTACTTGCAGGTCGGTTGGGCTCCGGCCTGGAGAATCAACCAGGGAATAGTTGAAGGCTGGATTGTCTTTTTCTATAGAATCAAGCATTGCCAGCACTTCTTCTCCCATTACCCTATGCAGCCACGAAGGGACATCGCAATTGACTGCATGTTGGGCCATGTACATTCTGTCAGGGTAAGCCCAGAAACTGCTCTCGATTGCCCTGAAATCCACAGAGGCTTCCCTGTATTTGTCGGCTGCATCGGAACAGCATGGATCAAACCTATCTGCCTCATCCGCATAGACGTTTGTTTCTCTATATTCTCGTGCTAGGGGATCGGCATAGGTTGATATGCCTGTATAGCCGCCTGCTGGAGGGCGTTTGTGGTATATTATTGTCAGGTTCTCGGATTCGGTTTCGGTATGAGAAAAGGATTCTGTTTCAGTCTCGCTTGCAGTTTCAGAGTCCGAGCCGTGCGATATATCATAATGGGTTACAGTCGTGTAATTTCCGTCCGGTAACTTCTCCCTGGTTCTCCAACTGTAGGTATAATCATAACTGTAATCTATTTTCCATTTTGTTTTTATTGTATAGGAAATATCGTACCCGACCCTCCAGTCAAAAACGTGGTCTTCCCGGGTCAGGTATCCTTCGCTCCTGTTCTCAACTGTAAGGCTATCGTTACTTGCGTAAGAGTAGTGCGGTTCAATCCTGACATCACTTATGTCAGTAGACAGCAAACTGACAGACACCCCTGTAACAGACCAGCTGACTACGCTCCCTCTCGGAGGGTCGATTGAAGGGCTTAAAGACTTGGAATAAGAATTTGTAGCAGAATCACTCCAGGAATAAGACGGCACAAGAGACCCGGTATGCGCTCCGGATGGAAAGTAGTTAGAATTCCAGTTGACTGTGTGCCCACTGAAGGAAACTGAACGGCTGTCGAAACCTGCAGTGACCGTTGAGTCCATCAGTTTTGGAGAATCGAAACCATCTCTCAGGATTTGCCCCTGTACGGAAGCTGTGTAAACGCTATCTGTGATGGTATGAATAAGATCAGGATTTTCCGTTGTCCATACATGATCATTGAAGGCCCAGCCGTCGAGAACCCCGTCTGTGTAATCTGACGCAGAGACGGTTATTTTCGAATAATCCGAAAGCTCTTCAATGGAAGTATTTGCCTGTCCGAGGGATTTTCCGATGTCTTTTTCTACATCCAGGGAAAAAGACCTGTCCTGTGCAAGGGAATTATAGGTAGTTGTAGGGTTTACGTTCTTCTCCTTTTCATAAATAGATCCTGAAGCGTTGGGAACGGTTGCATCCTGCCCGGAACCTGTTTTTTTACTGCTGGAAGCGAAAAAATCTTCATAAAGGACTTTTCCATTATAGTAGGTAGTGTAGGTAAGAGCCAGGGGGTCAACTGAATCAAAAACTTTTTTCTGGGTATAAAGTGTAGCCCCGTTAATAGAGCTTGAAAGTGCAGGGTTAGTAAGAATATTCAGAGGACCGTTTGCATAATGCTGCCAGGGGCCATAAACAAAAGTCCTCAGGTTTGTTGCTCCAAGCACTATATTGGATGCCGAATCCAGGCCCGATGAATTCCCGAGATCGGCTTCGTATTCTCTGACAAGCTCTTCCAGCAGAGGTTCCCTCGAAGTGATCAGGGTGGAAACGTTCATACTGCTGTTGAATGTCTTTCCGGATTCAAGATCCACAAGGGTATAATTCAGAACAGGAATTTCGAAGACGTAGTAAATAGTGTAATTCTTGTTAGCAGGGTAAATTTCCCTCTGCAGAGTTCCTTTTACTTTCTTTATCTTCATCTGCTCGGGTTTTATGTCAGGTTTTACATTAACGGCATATTGCATGAAGGTATGACTATTTCCCTGGTAATTTGCAGAAAGAAGCTTGTTAAGAGAGTCTACCGTGATATCCTTTACGGGGCTTACTCCAATCAGGAACCAGTCGGAGGCTTTCAGTTCATCCCCATAGTAGAGTTCGATTGACGAATATCCTGATCTTGCTGAATCCGGAATTTTTACATTTTCCTCGAAGGAGACTTTTTGAAAAAAGCCAGTAGCCTGACCATAGTTCAAGTTTTTGATTTCATTACCTTTGGAATCTTTGACAATTAGCTTAATGTCCCTATTTTTCCAGATGGATTCTATTTTACCCCATACATCAGATGGCAGATTTACGGAAATTTGAAGAGCTTCCCCATTTTCAAGGTTTTGGTTTTTAGGAATTAGCATAAAACCGTCTTTGGAAACCCTTTCAATAGGAATGTTTTCGGGAAGGATCACAGGATGTTCTCCCTGCCATTCCAGTGCTTCCATCCCTGCATAGTTAAGGCAGCGAGAAAGATCAGATGCCGCAAGGTTGATAGCTGTCTGACTAGGGTCACTTTTCTCTGTCGTATAAATGGTTTCGGCTACTTCACTATCCATTTTCAGAAGGTAAACTGAAGTAAAGGTTGCGGCAAGGACAATGAAAATCCCGATTATGGAATAAGGAATGTACGCATCCGTATTCCTACTGAAAGATGAACATTTGTTAGACGATTTTTCGACCGTAGACCCTACCCCCAGGAAAAATGGAGAATCAGTTGTGAAAGTAAATGTTTACACTTAGCTCATTCAAGCATTTACAGTATATAAAAAATATTAAAGTGTTCACATGCATAAATATTTTTCTTAAGTTGGAAAAGTCCACTAAAAAACAAAGAAATTGCAAAAAATAAAAAATAAGCCAGAAATTAAATGATTAAAATCAAAGAAACAAATCTAAAAGAGTAAATGAAAGAAAAAAACGTAACTGTTGAGCACACCCTAAATTAGTTTATTGACGCCTGCCTCTCTCTTTGCACCTTACTATTTGCGTTAGCGTGGTTTCAGAACTCTTTACCATCAGACAGCAAAATAGAAAACGTCACCAAAAAATAAGTAGCATTTTCATAAACAGTTAATCTATAATTTTTCCATTGGACTGGGAGATCCTAACTTCTTATATTTTCTTTCTCTCCATTTCTTAAGTATTTTCTTCGCTACAAAGTAACACACAATCATCTTAATGATATAAAGAGAGATTAAAAGTAATATCATTTTACTCCGATTTCGTAAATATAGATGCGCTCAGAGTACTGCATACTCTATTTGTTATCACGCGATATAGATAAGTCTTGTGTGTTCATAACGGGTCACCCTGGAAATCTCGTTCCATATTCCATATCGCTTTTTTATAGTTATTTATATTCTCCAAAGAAAACGTCTTTTATAACGAGATGATGCTATTATATGAATGTATGTTAGGCTTTAAGTTTATATTGCTAGGATCTCAACTTAACTCTTAAAATCCCTTATTTAATTTGATAATAGTTTCTTTAAATGTATCTCTCAAATGAATTCTTGTCTCTGTCCTCATCTTGCATTTCTGTAAGCACCAGTATCTCGAAACTAAGGAATGGTTAAAAAATAACTCCAAGTTTTCACTTTGGGAATGGCTATATAATTCCATTTCCCCAAATAAACATCAAAGAATATACGGTAACAGAAATGCTTGAAATTATAGTTTCATTTTGGAAGGTATTAACAGTATTGTACAGTTAATGAAAAGAAATGCTAGAGGGTATTGAAACACTCAGTATTTTATTAACATGATCTATCTAAAAATAGGAAAGTTAGATTTCAAACTACCCATATGAAGTGGTGAAGAGCCAAAAATACTGCAAGCCCTATCAAACCCGGCACTTTTCACTCCCTCTGGTGGTATTTTATCGATAAATCAAGAGGCCTTCTATTACATTTTGGGTTTTTATTGAGAGTAGCCAGCTATCAGTGAATTAATTCTAAATTTTGTGATCCAGAAAGTATTAAAAAGCCTCTTATTTTGAGTTGTATCAGCAGGTGTATTGAGTATTCAAACAATATAACATGTAAAGAAATATGGTTAAGAAACCAGTATTAATTAAAGATGGACTTTTTATAGTAGTTTTTTCCTAAACTTCATATAATATCCATATTTTTAACATTTTTTTATTATAAAAAGCAATTATTTTATTTAATTTTATATAATGTGTGTAAAAATAGAGTTTAAAACCCATTATTACTCTAAGTTAAATAGTTTATATTCAAGTTTCAAGAAATATTTCAACAAATGCCGTTTTTAATAATAATTCTTCCTATAGTGAGTAATTTTTTTCTTATTTTTACTAAGCTTGCAATATGAGTTAGTGAGCAGTTGCAGTTGCAGTCACACCCAATGGAAAGCATGCGGTTTCAGCTTAATGGGATAACACGCTTAAAGTCTGGTATCTAGAAAAGGGGGAAAATGGCTCTTATTTTATAGTGGACTCTTCCTATGTAACTTGCAACATTTCACCAGATAGTAAGGTGTGTCAAGTTGACCTTTCGGGTCAGATCTTAACTACTGGACAAACAAGAGCTATTTCGAGGGAGTTAATGACCCCAGATCTTAGGGTTGATTGTAGGTTAATGGTAGTGTTCTCCGTGATGTTCCCCGTGGTGGTCCTCGTGTTGGAAAATTCCGCGTAAAGCTTTCAGTGCATATTTTTCCAGATCAGGTCTCTACCACAGCTTTCTGGACATCGTCTGAATGTTTTAAATCCGTAACAGAAGAAGCCTTCTGGACAGATACCGGTTCCTGGGCATGGAGTAAGTTAATTCCTTCTGATAAACATGCTTCCGAACTCACACATCAACAGTTTCGGCAGTGGTAGAAAATATTAGAGACCAGGACTGGCTTTTCAGCCTGGTTTGACATACAATTCAAAAATAGAAAAACTGACATTCTACGTGCAGACTCTTCATGCGTAAATCATGATCGAATCGAGTCTTGCAGTACCTATCTTTGTCCAGTACTTGCAAATGATACAGTACTGGGTCTCGCTGTCTGAGCTTAATTTCAGTTTACCATGGCATTTTGGACATATTTTTAGACTTTTCGTAAATAAACCCCCTTAATACTAAAATAAATTATGTAGGACTTATGCAGTTTAACTAAGAAATCAATAACATTAAACCTTTAACTGGTTAAAATAAAATTTAAACCACAAAGTTTATTGTATTTGATTTAAGTCTATTGTATTTGATTTTGTACCTCAAGTATGTAAGTCATATCCTTTACTGTATCCCCAATACAGCCGCTCTTTATTAGTGCTCCATCAAACACACTCATCAGAGCAGGAATATTTGCCCTCGGACTGTTCTTTCGCAACCCGCTCATACTTCAACATTCGATCATTTCTGTCTCTTCCAACTCCAATCTATAGTAGTAATATTATAAGCTACTTTAAATTTATTATACAAAAAATTGTTTAGCATCAAAATCTATTTTTGAATTAAAAATTATTAAGCCAGCATCGAACCTTAGCTGAGATTTATTATTAACAATAAATGCTATAAAAAATAAGGTTGTAATCCACATCTATATAAATTTCCATTAGAACTGAAGGGGTATTATTAGTCAGCAAATAATATGATTTATATATCAGTGTGCTGGCTATTACTTTATATTAATTATTTGATATTATGCATATTATCAGAATGTCCTTTTTTTCCATTTATATTGCCTGTGGGCTAACCATGAACAATCTACTCAAACTTATTTTCTGATAAATCATCAGATCCCATTTTTTCCGGATCGTTAGCTTTAGCAGGTATATAGAGTATGAAAAATAAATAGGGTCAAGGGTATTTAGCATGAATGAGACAGTGGGCTTCTTGTAAATAGGGCTTTGTGGCCAAGTTAACAACCAGTGTGACTTCCCGGGATAGGATAAGGGATTAATTCCCCTTTTGGGGATATATAGTGCGAAGTCTCGAAAATATTCATTCGGGCTTTTAACTCACTCAAAAATCGTGAAAAAACGATTGTATTCCAGTTTAAAATGCAATTTAGTTCCCTCCAAAAAATTGACTCGATTCTGTTATTTTCAGTATTCTACCTTATTCTCGGATTCTTCCCATGCCTTAAAAGCCTTTAACGCCTCTTCTCTGAGGAGCTGCCGGAATTCAATTTTTCGCTCCTGAAGAGGGCGTGAGATTTCTTCATAGATTAGAGAATCATCAAAGCCGATACTTTTGGCGTCAGATGTGGTAGTGGCAAAAACAACTTTGTCAATTCTAGCCCAGTAGATAGCTCCAAGACACATTGGGCAGGGTTCGCAGGAAGAGTAGATCACACAGTCGCTCAGATTAAAAGTCTCGAGTTTTTGGGCTGCGGCCCTTATCACATTGATTTCTGCATGGGCCGTAGGGTCGTTAAGAGCGGTGACAAGATTGCAGCTTTCTGCAAGGATTTCTCCTTTTATAGTGATTACTGCACCAAAAGGGCCTCCTCCTTTTTTTACATTTTCAAGGGAAAGTTCAATCGCACGTCTCATAAATAAAAAATCACTATATAACATGTTTTGTTCTCTCGTTTGGATTCTCATTTGCTTATATTGGAAACCGTTTTGCTGAAGAATAAAGCTATTCTGTCCAATATGAAGAATTAAGAAATGGCGGGACTTTTTATAGGATAATCCTTAAGTACAAACGTATATTAAACAATTAGTTGAATGTTAAATAATTAATCGAAGATTAAACAATCTGTAGAAGATTAAATGATTATTTGGAGTGATGTTTTTGACAAAAGAGCAATTTACGGCTGAAGAAGCAAAGGCAGTTGGGGAAGAACTGGGAATAAAATGGGATAAGTTCGATGTAGACCAATTCCGCAGAGGCATGGATGTAGAGCTGGAGCACGGAACAAGAGATCCCAGGACAAACGTTACTAACGATGACCCTATAATGACAGGAAAAATCGCTCTGGCTCATCTGAATGAATTCCCGGATTACTACGACAGGCTGGAAGAAATGGAAGAAGAAGCCAAGGAGTTTTGGGAAAAATAATGAACATTGAGCTTGATTGATCACTGTTTTATTTTACTCCTATTTTTATTATTCAACCTTTTAATTTTTGTAATATTAGGCTTTGATGCAAAAATATCTTCTGTTTATTAATCCTTAAGACTTACGCGGTTGCTGAGAAACTGATGTCATTATCCTTCTCCCTTATCTCCCAAAACATTCATATTATGTCTTACAAAATAAAATTCAAGCTTGATAGATCTCTTACAGTATCGTAAATAATGCAGAAAAAATTAAATGGGCACGGATTTTTGTCATTAAAACTCCCACAGTGTTCAGTTTATACCATAACTGAGTAAATAGAACAAAATACTTGTGTAAACGTCCTGATAATTGTAAGACAGAGATAAATCGTGTGAAATGAAGATTCCTGCAGAATTAAATTACAGGCGAAGTACAGGAATCATTCAGGAATCAAATAGGGAATGTATGGAGAAAAGGAGCATGATGCAATATGGGGGTATTGTATCTAAAAAAACTCCCTACTCCCTTGATTCCCTTTTCTAACTTCTATTTTTCTTACTTTTTTCTCGCTTTACTCAGGAAAGTCGTGGTTTTTCTTATTCATTCCGCATCCTATGGGATTATGCAAGTTCCCTTGATTACAGAATAAAATCAAAAGGCATATTTACTTACTCTCTTAATGAGCTATCGTGATATAAATTGGTAACTGTGCCTGTTAACACTAATCCCCAACAAGCAAATAACATAATTATAAAATTTCTAATATATATTTTAATGTATTTAATTATCCCAATATGCATTTATAACTGGATAATTGATCCAATATTATTGTTTCTTAAAGCCAGTCAAATTATACCTGAAAGAATAATGAGAGTGTTATTGAATTTAGTAATCATTTACATCTTCTATAAAACTTATAATATAATTATATCTTTCATTTTTAGTAAATTACAATTTAATCTTAAAAATGACTGGATAAACTATTTAACTTTCAAAGGGTGGAAAATAAGATATTATAAAGATGTGTCGCTAACCGTAACAGTATTTAACGATTTCGGTACTTCTTTTTTAAAAGTTATAGATTACATCTCTGAAGCATATATGATTTTCCTCAAAATATCCTCAGTTGCATTAGTTTTCTTTTCCTATTTTATATTATGTTCTATTTTGTGGGCAGACTATGCAAAAAACAATTTAGGATTCGATGTATGGAAGTCTGAGATCCTTCTTAACTATGTAAGGAATTTAAACCTGGAATTGGCTAACTTAATTCTTTTTTTGATTTATTCGATATTACTTACTTCTTTAGTAATTGTTATGTTAGCATTTATTTTCATACGTATTTATACATTCCTTATCCAGTGTATGTTTCCTATAACAAACAGGATGGTGGATACATCAGATGTCCCAATATCATTCATAAAAAATGCAATCGCGGGATTGGAATCATTTAACTTTTCAGATAATTTCATGCAAAGGCAACATAAAAAAAATCAAATTACTCAGTTGATAAGTTATGCTTTAAATTATTTTATTAAAGTTGATAGTGGGAAGAAAGATCCAGATTTTACGAATTTCTGTTATGTCTTATGGGCTGGTCATTTAAGTGAAGCTGCGCGAAATGATGTTTTATTCAGAACAAATGGCTTGTACAAGAAAATTGATGAATTATGTGTTAAAATCAATAACATGAGCAGTCCCGATGATAATATCATGATAGTACAGGATTTAAAAAGGTATCTTAAGGTGATAGAGGATAGAGATTTAAGTAAAATTGAAGAAATTCCATATAAAATTAAAAAATCAAATTTAACTACTATTTTCATCAAGACTGCTGTCTTTCTTCAGAAAATAATATAATTATCCATTTGTATTCGGTTAAGAGATAAAATGCATGAAAGTGTTATTTTTTATGCTAAAATCTCAACATTCAAGTCGGAAAATCACTACACGTGGTATTCGAAGTTGTGCATAAAATTCGTTAACCGATGACAAATGTATAATTATCCATTGGTCATCGGTTAAGGTCAAAAATATCATTCTCGTTATTGGTATTATTTTCTCCAAAAATATTAAATTTCTTTGTATTCAGATAACTCAATTTATGCACAAATTTGAGTACCATGTATAATGACTTTCCAGCATGATTCTTGGATATATAACATCAAAAACAACTCTTTCTAATGTTTAAAACCTTAACCGAATCCAAAGAATTCCTTTTACAATAGATGTGTATAATTTTATATATGAACATCAAGAGATATGTGTAAAGCTTGGGTCTATAGACTGACCTATTATTTTACATTTCAGAATCAATTGTAATATTTAGTAGTGTACGTGAGTTATTGATCAATTCCGAAAAAGCGAGCACACCCCCCGTATTTGATGAAAATATTGAGGGATTCCTGTGCTTTCGGTTTTCAATGACTCACATTCACGACCCCTTAAGGAATCCTTATTTTGCTTCAATTGCGGCAAATCACAGTGAAAATGTGAATTCTCTTTTTTAATTTCTTTCTTAGTTTTCTCTTTCAATTTCTTGTTTTTAAAATGGATATTATTACTCAATAGCTATAAATATCTGGAAATATCTGACCTTTGATCCTCTGCAGTTACTTTTCCATAGCTTTAGCTCTCAGGTCTGTGGGAAGTTTTTCGATTGCATAGCGCAGGGCGGTTCTGGGCAGGTCTTTTTTATTTCTTATGACGTATTCGAAGACTTCTTGCTGGTGGGATTTGCTTGCCTCTTTTAGCATCCAGCCGTAGCCTTTCTGGACAAGGTCGTCCTTATCTGTTAATAGTCTGTCTGAGATTTCGAAAATATCATTTAGGAAATTGCCCTTTCTGCCTGGCAGGATGAGAGTTACTGCAGCTGCACGTCTTACCCACCTGTTGTCAGACGCAGTCCAGGTCTTGAGGTTGGCCATGTAAGAGGGAAATTTCTCAATAAAGGAACCTACTGAGTGGTTGCAAAGGGTATCACATTTTGCCCAGTTATTGACGTAATTTTCAATCCAGCGTTCAAAAGTAAAGAAATCGTCTTCAGAATAATTGTTCCTTACCAGGTAGGCCCATTCAAAAGCGATGAAGGCTTCTTCGTTGTAGTCCGATCGAAGGAGTTCTTCGCACAGGACAAATACCTCTTTTTTATCTTCCGTTTTTATTTCATTAAAATAATCCTTTGCAATTTTTCCGACAAGTGCAGACTTTACCCCATAGCATGTGACTTCTTCTTTAAAAAAGCGGGAATAACTGCTCTTTGTCTTCTCATCCACACTCAGTACTAAGTCTTTTCTGATCCTGGCTATGATATTGGCTTCCACAATTCTCTATTTAATTAGAGGTGTACTTATATTTTATTTTTCAAAATTTGAAGAAAAAGAAAAAAAGCCTGAAAAAGTTTTTCATAGGGAAAATTTATCTTTCTTTATGCCCGAAGTAAAAATCCGCCCACAGGAACTCTTTGATGCCGAACTTTTATTTGAGATAATCACACACACAAACCTTGAATTCATAGAGATGCCGATAAAAACACTTGAAGAAGAAAAATGCTTTCTGCGCCTTAACGAAGCTAAAAGAAAGGCTAATTTTGAGTACAACTATTCCATTCTCTTTTACGGAAAACTTGTGGGAGCCTGCGGGATAAGGATTGACCAGCATAGGCCCTGGGTAGGGGAAATCGGGTATTTCGTGGATAAGGATTACCAGGGAAAGGGAATTGCAGCCGAAGCTGTAAGGCAGCTTGAGAAAGTGGGCTTTGAGGGATTGGACTTGCAGAGGATTACTATCCTCATGGATACCAGGAATCGTGCAAGCGAGCGCGTGGCTCAGAAATGTGGGTACGAAAAAGAGGGGATCATGAAAAAAGTCCACAGGGTTGGGGAAGATTATTATGACTGCTTCCTGTATGCTAAAACCAGGTAAGCAGAGGAAAAGTAAATAGAAGCATTAAGTGAGAGTAGAAGCATTAAGTGAGAGTAGAAGCATTAAGTGAGAGTAGAAGCATTAAGTGAGAGTAGAAGCATTAAGTGAGAGTAGAAGCATTAAATGAGAAATAGAGCCGGCAGGAAAATGAAGTTCAGATATGGGTGTTAAAAGAAATAAATTAAGGGAGAAGACAAGGCCTGACTCCCTTCCAGAAAAAATCAGATCAGTCCGATAGCCTGTATAAGGCTGTTCCCAATGAAGATGACCATGAGGTTATTTATTGTTACCAGGATGCCAACGGACTCTATTATGTGTTTCGTAATAGCCCATCTATATTTTGACACTTTTATCACAGGAGCTAGATAGAATAGCAAAAAAATAAAACCTACCTTAATAAGTAGCAGATGATAGATTCCGTAATTCTCCAGAATCATAGCAGGAACTGAATTATACTCTGTACCAAAGGGCAGAGCGTAAACAGTAGAGGCCCAATCACCTATCACGTAGAAAAGGATGATGAAACGGACCTCATAAAGAAAAGATGTGAACGATTTCTGAATATTGTATACTTCCAGCGAAAATCCCCTCAGAACTCCCCTTTCCGGTTGAGCAAACTTTAGATTAGAAGATTATATAATAATAAGAAACTAAAATAGAGTTTAATAATTTTTAGAAAGGGCAATTCTTGATCTTTATAAAGATGCAGAATATGAAATACCGCAAAAAACGATATAAGAAGATAGACAGGCTCCAATAAGAGAATAAACAGAGAAAATTTGTTTATTCTAAGTCAAAATTTGTTTATTCTGAATCATTCTTAATTATTATGAATCAGGCAGAAATATTTCTACCAGGTTTCGCAAAATTCTTAAGGGGAGGTTTAAGGGCAAGTCTTCTGAAACTTTTAGAAGCCAGCATCAGAACAATTCGAATTGCATAGCAGAGATCTGGAAAAAATATAAAAAGATAAATCTCAACTGAATTAAGTTACTTTGTTCAACAGGAAAAAATTAAGAAGAACCCTGAAAGAACAAAGAATTCTAGAATCCAACTCCGAACTTCAAATAGATGATAAAAATGACCCAAAAAATACACTACACAGGGAAGAACAATTCTCCTTTCCTGCTTGAATTAAAAAACGTAACTGTTGTCAGGTGCGGGAAAAAAATCCTTGACTCTGTATCTCTTTCAATCGAACAGGGAGAGCATGTTGCAATTATAGGACCTAACGGCTCGGGAAAATCCTCCCTTATCAAGACATTTACAAAGGAGTATCACCCTCTTGCAGCGACAGAAGGGCTCGTTTTGAAGATAATGGGCAAAGAGATCTGGCATGTCTTCGAGCTAAGGAAACTTCTCGGGATAGTTTCCGGAGATCTTCAGCAAACGTGCTGCCGCCAGATCAGGGTTCTGGATGTCGTTCTCTCCGGATTTTTCAGTAGCATAGGAATTTACTATAACCATAAAGTTACCCCGAAAATGGAGGCAAGGGCCAGAGAAATCCTTGAGTTCCTTGAGCTTTCCCATCTTGAAAACAGGTTGATGTGTGAGCTCTCCACCGGGGAAGCCAGACGAGTACTTATAGGAAGAGCCCTTGTGCATGACCCGAAGGCTTTGTTTTAGATGAGCCCGCAAACAGCCTTGACCTGAGGGCTCTTCACAGTTTCCGCGAAAGTGTTCGGAAGATTGCAAGTTCAGGAAAAAGTGTGATTCTGGTTACTCACAACCTTGAGGACGTTATTCCCGAAATAAACCGTGTGATCCTTATACGAGAGGGAAAAGTCTTCAGGGATGGGAAAAAAGAGGATATCTTGACAGATTCTAACCTCTCTGAACTTTTTTCCCTCCCAGTAAAAGTTCTGGAAAAAGAAGGTTACTATCAGGCCTTGATCTGATGCCCGAATTGTGCTTCCCGAGTTTCGCTTCCCGAGTTTCGCTTCCCGAGTTTCGCTTCCCGAGTTTCGCTTCCCGAGTTTCGCTTCCCGAGTTTCGCTTCGGGAGCACGAGGTCCTTTTCGCTTCGCTCAAGAGGACTTATTTAATGGACGAATTTATAAAATACAATTTATTCGTGCTTTCGTATTAGCGGTGGTTAGAGAGTCTTCAGTGAGTAATTACATCCCGCCGTGATATAGATTATAAAATGGGTTAGAACCACCGAAAGCATGGAAAATATGGAAATTAAGGAGGCGTAGTACCATATTTCGTACTATCGGTGTTTTCCATGGTTAGATTCGAGATTAGTGAAAAAGTGTATGTATTTTGTCACTGTATTTTGTCACTGTATTTTGTCACAAAAGAGTATTTAATTCGGGAGTTTATTATAATATTCCTTTTTAAATAAAACCGGGAAATGAATTGAATATTGCCCGAAACACAATGAATACTGCCGCTTCCGGAGACAGAGGAGGATCCATACATGCCAGTTATAAGTATAATCGGGTGCAGGATGTTCGAAGACGAGATCGTTCACATTCTTGAAAATGACCATGAGATTGAAAAAATAATTGTCGTGAAAAACGAGGACTGCAGCGGCATCATGAGAAAGATGATGGAAGCAGGTATCCCGCATAAAATGCTTCCGCTTGAAGAGATTCCCGAAAAACAGGAAGGAAAAGGTCTTACCCTGGTCATATACGTGCTTGAGCTTGCTCTGCATGCGATTCCTGAAAATCTTAAAAAAACCGTTTATTCACAAGTGGAAATAATGGCTCCACTTTCTGATGGGATTCTACTCTTTTACGGGCTTTGTGGAAATGTGCTTGGAAAAATCGAAGAAGATTTTAAAGCCCTGGGTTGTAAGATTTGTATCTTGAAAGAAGAAAACGGGGAAATCGTGGACGACTGCATAGGTGCCGTGCTTGGAGGCAGGGGCCGCTATCTGGAGGTACTGAAAAGCTGCAAGGGGGTAGGCACATTTTTCCGGACTCCCATGTGGGCTGCAAACTGGAGGGAAATGATCAGGACCGCAGGCTTGAGCAAAGATCCAGATGACATCAAGATGTCTAAATTTGTTTTCTATTATGCTGGATATAAGAGGGTTGCAAGGATAAATACAGGCCTCGCCTATGAGAAAGAATTCGAAGCCTGCGTCAGGGAATTCTCCGCACTCTTTGATTTCGAGATTACCGACCTGGAGGGGACCACGAAGCTTGTGGAAAGCTGTTATACGAAGACCAAGACTTCAGTAATTGAATCCAGCGCCCGAAAAACTTCTTTTCCAGCATCTACCTCTTGCAATGAAGCAGGAAATTAAGGCTCTTCGTCATTCTTTATGGATAAGATGATTTTCAATTCAAGATCGCGTTGGTTTTTATGAGGATATCCATACAAAACAACGAAAAGCCGAAATTAGAAAGGGATTATTCCCTTTCTTTTACTATCATTCGTATCTCAATGCATCAACTGGTTTCAGTTTCGAAGCTCTGTAAGCAGGGACCACTCCTGAGGTCACCCCTATCACAACTGCCAGAACAAGCCCCTCAACTATCAATTTAGGGCTTAACCCGCTCACTGATGTCATATTTCCCATCATCGATTGGAGGCCGGCTGAAATAATCGATCCCAGCATAACTCCAAGGATGCCGCCAACAAGACCTACCATTCCGGAGTTAAAGAGGAAAATCATAAGGATATCCTTATTTTTCGCCCCAATGGCTTTCATAGTCCCGATTTCCCTTGTCTTTTCAAGGACAGATGTAAACATAGTGTTTGCAATTCCCACAGCTCCTACAATCAGCGACACTGCAGCAATGGCTCCAAGGAAGAGAGTCATCGAATCCATCATACTGGTTACGGACTGAGCCATGGACTTTAAGGCAGTTACGGAAAAATCCCTGTCATCTTCTTTGTTGATGTGTCTGGAAATCATTAGCTTTTTTTCAATCTTCGTAACCACCGTGTCTACCACATCTAAACTCTTGGCTTTTACCTGGATGGAGTCATAGACGTCTTTTTTCGCATCCGTAATCACGTTCACTGCTGCTTCTATCGGCATGTATATCTGTCTATCTTCACCTCCACCTTCTTCTTTTAGAATTCCGACGACTCTCACAGACTTACCGTTGACAGTTATAACCTGGTTAACTCCAATGTTTTTTTTATAAATACCACTGGCAACGCCGCTCCCGATAACCGCAACATACTTGTCTGCCGGTTCGAGCAGCCTTCCAGATCCCACTTCAAGAGAGTTCATGTACTTCCAGACCTGGGGATCCACCCCTGCGATCGAAAGGGTTGCGTTCTCTCCATTGTAACTTATGTCCTCTCTGCCGGAAATCTCACCGGTAACATACGATATGTCTTCTACACCTCGGAGGGCATCGATATCATGATCTGTTAGTTGGGAATCAGTTGTAGTACCTCCTCCGAAGTGGCGGAATCCGGGCCCTTCCGACTGAGCTCTTGAGTATCCTGGTGATATGGTGATACTTGTCAAGTCCATGGAGGCAAGCCTGCTCTGCATCTGTCCCTGCATGGCATCCCCAAGGGAGATGATCCCGACTACTGCCCCAACACCTATAACAATTCCAATAATAGTAAGCCAGCTCCTTAGTTTGCTGTGCCGGAGCATGTTAAGGGCCAATTTCAAGTAAGTTGCGTTTCTAATTGAGCATCCCTCCAGTTTTTGCTGTTTTTTCAATTCTTCAGCATTCCTGAGCTGGAGTCATTTTCAGATGCTTTATATTCAGCTTTTTTTGCTCCCTTTTTTTGCTTGCGGTACAGGAAGACTCCTGCTCCTGCAATTACTATTACCACAATATATGACATACTTGAACTGAGACCACTACTTCTGTCACCTCTTGCTCCTGAGCTGCCTCCAGTACCAAATCCTGAAGCTGGGACTGCTACGTCTTTATCAACTGTTATTCTTTCTCCTTTAGCATCCGTATACTCAATCTGGATTTTTAATGGACGGCCATCCATTGAAGTGGATGTTGCATTGTCTCCAGCAGCTGAATCACTGGCTTTTGAGGTATCGGGGTCTGTTCCTGAATCTTCAACTGCAGCCTGTGCGCTCGTAACGTTAAAAGAAGCGATTGTGTAGTCGCCTTTCTGAAGATTCCCCACGATAGTTGAAGGACTTCCTGATAC
>MDTP02000008.1 GCA_001714685.2 Methanosarcina sp. Ant1
ATTACATAAATATAGAATTATAAATTTTATGTAATGGTGTTACACTTACTTTTATCACTGGATTTTGGAACTGAGTCCTTTATTAATTCCAACAATATCTCTTTAGAAAACTACGTTTCTGGAAAGTATCTTGAATCCTATTTTCAAACGAAAATCCGTTGTCCTGTTTCAAAATGGTAAAAATTTGAGTGAAAATAGATCGCAAAACCTGCAAGAATGAGTTAATTTGACAATGTCAAAATACAACTCTTTTTATTTTATTTAATTATCCCTATTCTCTTTTATTCCATTTTCTTGTCCTTTAATTCATTTTGTATTAATTCATTTTTTGGTCGTGTATAAGAGTTATTGATCAATTCCGAAAAAGCGAGTATATATCCTGTATTTGAGGAAGTATATATCCTGTATTTGAGGAAAATGTAGAGAGATTCTTGTGCTTACGGTTTGCAATAACTCACACTCACGACACATTTTTTATCTCTTTCACAAATCTAAAATCTTTTCTTAAAACTTTCACCATATAAATACTTTTTAAAAACAAATTAGTATAAAAAGTATTTAAGGAGATTCTTCTGATAAAAAAGTACTATAATTGCTACCTAAATTCTATTTAGGATGTCTAATTGTATAAATAAAATTTTATAATTTTTGTGTAAAGTGAAATTATGAAATAAAATAGTACACATAATATGTTTAATCTTAAATCGAGAAATTAAACTACCTTAAAACAGTCCGATTATATATAAAAAAATTTTATACTTAGAATCAAAATAATAAACTAAAAAAATTTTATACCATTTCCATATGAAAAAGGGGATTTAAATTTGACCTCCATTGGTTCTGGAATTCGAAGTATTTTATTTTAATAAATAAGCCTCTATTGATATTGATTTCTTTGGTGGATATTTAAGGAGAAAGACCTTTCCAGTGGAAATAAACGGGTCTTAACCATAACTATTAATACGGTGTACTTCCATTGCATCTACTGCAAATGTGGCTTAAAATTACAACTTTATAATTAATTCTATCTAAAATTTTGATTACAGAATATTCGTAATATAGGCTTTATCAGCAATTAATTAGTGCTTTGATGTGTTTGATTTGCCCTCCATTTTATCAGCAGTTTAATAGAGAACAAGGATTTCAGGCATTAACTTTAAACAATATGTAATATCTATCCCTTTCTCTTCATTACCCCGGATATACTCCAATGCTATAACCATCTAAAAAACTATTAGTAGCCATCGAAAACATCAGAGTCATTAAATGTCTGAAAGTCACTCAGTAACTATTAGAATATTAACCTAAAGCTCGCCGAGGATTGAAGTTAAAATTTGCAGGCTTATCCTGCAGCTGAAAGTCTGGAAAATACGAATAATACAACTCTCCAAACGTAATGCCTTAAACATAACTCCTAAAACAATACTTTGAATTACTCAAACTTATGGTGATAATTATTAATAAAAACAAAAAAAGTTATATGATCTTAACTGTGCCAATAAATCCAATATAAATTCCAATAAATCCAATATAAATTCTCTGAATACGAATTGTCTGTATTAGAATACAGATTGATCTGTATTGGAATACAGATTATTTATTATCTGTATTATTGTGTATTAACTGTCTCAACCCATCGTGTCTTTGATTTATTAACTTTTATAGAGGATCATTCATGATAAAAGCTCAATCATTAGATGGCTTATTCGAAAAATTACTTGACGGAAAATCAATTTTCAAAAACAAAGAAGTTCTTCGGCCTTCTTACACGCCTGATCTTTTGTTACATCGGAATGAACAGATCAATAGTCTTGCCACAATCCTTGTTTCTGCACTCAGGGCAGAAACCCCTTCCAATGTGCTGATCTATGGGAAAACAGGAACAGGAAAGACTGCGGTGACCCGTTATGTGGGAAAGGAACTTGAGAGGGTAAGTGAAGACAAGTCACTTTTTTGCTCTGTTGTGTATATTAATTGTGAAGTTATCGATACGCAGTACCGACTCCTTGCAAATCTTGCCAGACATTTCGAAGAAGAAGTTCCTATGACCGGGTGGCCGACTGATCAGGTCTTCACGAAGTTTAAGGAAGCAATTGATTCCCGAGAGCAGGTCATTATCATAATTCTGGACGAGATTGACAAGCTGATCAAAAAAGGCGATGATGTCCTCTATAATCTTTCCAGAATTAATACAGACCTGCGGAAAGCCAAGGTAAGTATGATAGGGGTTTCAAACGATCTAAAATTCACTGAGTTTCTAGATCCAAGGGTTAAAAGTTCCCTTGGTGAAGAGGAATTAATTTTCCCACCTTATGATGCTGAGCAGATCAGCGATATCCTGAAGCAAAGGGCAAAAATGGCCTATAACGATGGAGTACTGGGTGAAATGGTAATTCCCCTATGTGCTGCTTTTGCAGCCCAGGAACATGGCGATGCCCGCCGCGCACTTGATCTCCTGCGCGTATCAGGAGAAATTGCAGAAAGGGAAAATCAACCCCAGGTCCTTGAAGAACATGTCAGGCGTGCTCAGGAAAAGATCGAGGTTGACCGTGTAGTGGAAGTAGTAAGGACCCTCCCTACACAGTCCAAACTAGTGCTCTATAGTATTATCTTGCTGCGGAGTCGGGGCAGAGAAGGTAAAAATGTTACAACCGGAGAAATGTACAATGTCTACCGCCAGCTCTGCCACCATATTGACGTGGATATTCTGACCCAGCGCAGAGTTACTGACCTGATGTCTGAACTTGATATGCTGGGTATAGTCAATGCAGTGGTCGTAAGCAAAGGTCGTTACGGCAGGACAAAAGAAATTTCCCTTAGCGTTCCTGTAGAAAACACTCGCAAAGTGCTCCTTGAGGATTATAGGCTCAAGCCTCTTGTGGACTTTAAGGCTTCAGTTTTCAACAAGATGTTTTCATGAGGGTTTTCAAACCCTCCAATTTACCATATCTAGTTTTTTCTTGCCTTCCTTCCTTGCCTTCTTCCTGGCCTTTTCCTTGCCTTTCTTTGTCTTCTTTCTGCCCTTTCCTTGCCCAAGCTTACTTTTTCATTACTTCAGGTGTTCAGTTTTCAGGAAATAATATATATGATCCTGTGGTTTGACTAGGATCATATCATGTTTGATCATATCATGTTTGATCATATCACATTCATACGTTAACGTACAGGTTCTATTATTCAAGTTATTATCCAAGTTATTATTCAAGTTTTACATAGGTTTGATATTAAGATTTATTGACTCCTGAGCTTTCAAGTCAAGTTAATTATTCAAGTTAATTATTCAAGTTAATTATTCAAGTTAATTATTCAAGTTAATTATTCAAGTTAATTATTCAATTTAATAGTTCAAGTTAATGGTTCAGTTAATGGTTCAAGTTAATTATTCAAGTTAATGATTCAAGTTAATGATTCAACTTTAAAAGGTAATTTTTAATGAAGATGATAGCATTCGTAGGCATGCCGGCTTCTGGAAAATCAGAAGCTGCTAGAATTGCCGCTGGAATGAGCATTCCAGTTGTTAATATGGGTGATGTAATCCGGAAGGAAGTCTTGAGGCGTGGGCTTGAGCCAAATGATTCTAATACCGGAATGGTTGCGACGGACCTCCGCAAATGTGAAGGCATGGACACAGTTGCTAAACGCTGCATTTCTCAGATCAGGGAAAAGGGTTCTGAACTTGTGGTCGTGGACGGTGTGCGTGGAATTGCCGAAGTGGAATGCTTCAGGCGAGAGTTCGGAAAAGATTTTATTCTTATTTCCATTTATGCTCCAATTGAAATTCGCTTTTCCAGAGTCCAGAAAAGAGGCAGAAGCGATGACATGAATAATATAGAAGGGCTCCGCCACCGAGATGAGCGAGAACTTGGCTGGGGCATGGGAGAAGCTATAGAAGCATCTAATGTTGAAATTGAGAATAATTTCTCTCTGGAGACTTTCAGGAAAGACGTTGTCGAGGTTTTGAGTAATTATCTCTGCGCAGATTCGGGAAACAACTCTCAATGACAAATTTGAAAAAAACAATTATCTGAACCAAATTTTATTTAATAATCCGGAACAAACACTTTTCGGAACAAATACTTGGAACAAACACCTTTCAGAACAAATACTTGGAACAAACATCCTTTGGAGCGAATACCTTTTAGATTTATTGGAGTAAATTTATGATACACATCGAGGTTTCAGCACCTGTATATCCTACGGAAAATCCGGAAAAGGTTATTAAAGCAGTTTTAGCCCTTTTTACTGACATGAAAATTGAAAGGAAGGTTATTGAGAACATCGCAGCTGAGACAGGAGTTTCTCCTTCTTTATTCCTTTCAGGAGAAGGAGGGCTTGACCTCCTGGTAACCCTGCATGGGCTCATTCGCAGAGAAGAGATTATAGATAGTATCCGCAACAAGGTTTTCAATAAAGGCTTATCCAATGACGGGCTTTCAGTCCGCTTTTTACTCAACAAGCAGGCTGCTTTTGTCGGTATCCCCAATATTCCTGCTCAAAAAGAGTCTCTCGGATCCATCGAAGTTGTTATCAGGGCTGACTCCCAGGAAGAAATGGAAAGACTTTTTGAGTGGCTTTTGCCTATTACCGAAGAAGGAAGACCGGTTGTTGAAGTGGAAATGGACTATGTGGAAAGGAGTTGAAGTTTTCTCAAGCTTGTAACTTCCCTCATAATGCTCTGTATGTCTATAATACTCTGTTGAAGTCCACTGAAAGAGGTCGTTAAACTAACCTGAGTTTAGTAACTGTATCTTAATTCCATCTACAAATCTATATTAATAATGAAAAGGAATGAATTGTCCTCATGCAGTTGCACAGAATCAGCTTTTCATCGCATGCAGCCGTTGAAGATCCTTTCAAATGGGCTTACACGCTCGAAGATCATGGGTATACTGGTTGGGAGATCGTACAGGAAGGATCTCAGTGCCTGAACAGTAAGAACATCCAAAATTTGAAAAATATCGATGAAACCACTGGTCTTGAACTGACCCTACACCTGCCTTTCTCGGATATGAATCTGGCAGGTCTGAACAACTCAATCCGGGCGGAGGTTCTCAGGCAGATGAAACACTATCTTACCCTGGCTTCGAACTACATCAACCTGGCAGTAATTCACCCTGGCTACCTTTCCGCGTATGGGGTGCAGGTTCCGCAGGCAGCTTACCTGACGAATCTTGCCGCCCTTCAAGAAATCTGTGACTTTGCAGCGGATTTTGGAATTCTCATTGCTGTTGAGAATATGCCAGATTTTCCGAAAATCTTCGGAAAATATCCCGACGAAATGCTCGAGATGCTTGACTCAATCGGAAGCCATAATGTGGGTTTTACATTTGATGTCGGTCACGCAAACACCGTTGGGCTTGTTAATGATTTCCTGGATCTTCTCGCAGATAGAATTTCCCATGTGCACATTCACGACAACATGGGCAAAAAAGACGAACATCTCCCTCTGGGAAAAGGTACAATAAACTGGAAACTGGTTATGGAGAAACTTTCAGACTATAAGGGAATCTTTGTTACCGAAATGGGTTCGGTTGAAGAGGGAATTCAAAGTCTTGAGTTTTTAAGGAATTTATAAAAAGAGACACCTGTAATCTTTCTTTCCATTCATTTTCAATTTTCTATTTTGGTTATCGCAATTTTTTTTCCAGTTATTTTCGATTTTCTCTTTTCGCTTATCTCATTTTCTTTTTTCAGTCATTTTTCAATTTCCTATTTTCGCTTACTGTAACCTTTCTTTTTTACTTTTCTCGCTCTTTTCTCTCAGATAATGCACCCAGTCACCATGCTCTATTTTTTCCGTTTCAGGCTTTTCATCATAGACATAGATGAAGCCTCTGATTTTCTTATTCTCTATTTCAAGGTCTACCGAATCTCTATGGTACCCTCCGAAAAGTTCCATATAGTCGATTGATTTCGCGACTTCAAGCTGTTGTTTTCCTGAAAATCTGCGTACCTCGGCGACCACAACTGAGCTTTCTGAAGGGTAAATCCCGGGGTAAGGGCCTAGAGAGTAAAGGGCGTATCCTTTTACTTTTGTCATTCCTAAAAATTCTGATCTATTTTGTAGGTCGAAACGCTGATAGTTGTAGAGACCGTTTCGGAGGCTACCGTATAATGCCATTATCATCTCCTCACCTTTCGGTCTCTGATAAGAACGCTGCCAGCAAACATTTCTGTGAAAAACATTCCCGTAAAGAGTCCTGTCCTTTACTTCATTTTTTCTGTCTTCACATATTCTCTTATTTTGCCCTGAACCGTTTTCCATGAAGTATTCCCTTGAAAATTCTTTAAAAATCATTTCGTTTTTGAAGTTTCTTCAAGATTGTTCTCTTTATAAATTGGTACAATTTAGACAACTAGATTTAACTAATTTAGCGATTCAAATAATTTAGCGATTCAAATAATTTAAAATAAATAATTTAGTCCTCACAATAAAAATCAACACTTCATAAACTAAATAAGGTGCGTTTAATTTGTGTTTAAAAGCTTAATTAATTAGTGAGTTTACTATAACTTGATTATCTAAATTATTCATCTTTCTAATCGATGCGAAATTTACTTCAAAAAGCCATAAGCTGCAAAACGCTGAGGAAGATCCAGGTTTGCCAGCAGGAAGCGGTCCTCTTTACTGTAAGCCACTTTTTTGTTGCCGGAAAGGTTCAGCACACAAATACTGCCCGGTTTTGCTTCTTTGACTTCTTGCCTGTCAATAAAGATCTTTTCTACGCGTACAGGTTCTGATTGCAGGCCAACGAAGAGATGGAGTACACTTGATATTTCAATTTTCCTTGTGAACTTTGAGATGGTGCATTCCAGTGTGTAATCATTACTTACGATTTCTTTATCGGAAATAATAAATCCCCTTTCTATGTCTTTGGCCTGCACGTTTTTAAGGCGCATCCCAACCCTGGTGCCTGTCGGGGCACTCTCGATATCCACATCATGGCTCTGAATGGAACGGATTTCAATCTCTCTGTCTAAAGGGAAAATTTTTGTCTTGTCTTTCTCTTTTGAAATTCCCTGTTTGACAATCCCTAGAACAACACAGCCTTTCCCTATGACATTGAAGGCGTGATCTATAAACACCCTTGCAGGAAACTGGTTCAACTCAGCCTGTTCGGCTTCGATTTTTTCTGCCATCGTGTTAATTATGGCTTTGAGATCTTCGACACCTTCAAAAGGGTTTTTTGCGCTTTTGTTGGTATTTAAGGAAATGCATTCCCAGTCCTGGATAGAAGTGCCTGAAGTCATTACTTTTATTTTATTTTTCAGCTCATCTATTGCATGAATATTCGTGCTGTCAGACTTTGTTAGGGCGATTATCCCATGTTTAAAACCGAGCAAATCCAGGGCGACAATGCATTCTCCGGTATGAACACTTGCCGGATTGTCTCTTTCCAGACCATTAGGAGGGATGCAGAGAATTGCCATCTCGGAAATATTCAGTGCCGTGACCAGCGGTTTTAAGGTTTTCGGATAACCTTGAGGGTCCACAAAAACCATTTTCCGACTCTCTTTATCATTATTGTACATTGTTATATCGGAAGATGTCCCTTTTTTCCCGAGGTTTGCGGCAAGGGAGGTTCTTCCGCTTTTTTCTGTCCCGATTATTGAAAGGTTTGTCATGGTGTGTCCCTTTATAACTACTATTTAGATTCGGATTATTGGAATATAATAAATTTAATTTCACAATACTTTCTGAAATCTGTCACTGATATTTATTCTGTCACTGGTATTAATTATACTGTAATATATTTCTTTTCGAATCGTTCTCAAAAAGGGCTCTTAAGATTCAAACCCCGAATTGCATTCAGGGGTGGTTACCAGAGTTCCCCCTGCCAGATCGCCTGGGTTTTATCGCTTGTACTTTTGTTGAGCTTCCTAATCTTTACCAAATACTCTTCTCCGACAGCTTGAGGCTCTTCAAAAACTGCATCTACCCCAAGTCTTTTAAGATAATCTTCGAAATCGGCTACAGTTTTTAAGTCTCTTACCCGGATCCTTGCTTCTTCATAGATCCTCTGGCCGTCCTTTACACTCCTGATTGATTCCCTGAGGGGGTCCAGTATGCTTTCTCCTAGCTGCATACAGCGTTTTTTGAACTCAGCGTCTTTTTCTTTCCACTCCACTGTCTGGAAACCTTCTCTGACAATCCGGGAGAGCATATAGTCTCTGCCTGTCTCGTTGTAGAATTTAAAGGCATGCCTGAGATCCGAGCAATTACTCTGGGAGGAAGTATATTTTAATTGAGAAAGAATCATTTCGGGGTCTTTTATCACGACGCCTTCATACTCTTTTTCCCCAAGTTCCCGGATGATTTTTTCGATTTCTTTAGGGGCAGTTTCCAGGGGAATTTCCCCAAAAAACCTTACCTGAAAAAAACCATATTTTTCCAGAATTTCCTGCTTTTTGCTTATCGAAAGAGGCTTACCGCTGTTTTTCTCTCGAATATCGAAAATATAAAACTCTACCGATTCGACGTTATAGATATCTTTTGAAACATAAGGATTGTCAGGACCTACTATTTCCCCGTAGAGTACAAATTCCGGAAAATCTTCAAAAAATTTCAGGTTCAATTTCTCTTTTGCTTTTTGGGTCGTATAAGGGCAGATATATCCGCTCCGTGTAATTGCAATAATCTCTTCGTTTGCAGTTGCTATCCGGACATTGTATCCGTTCATTTTCTCTTCCACGGCTACTTTCTCAAGGCCGATAAAGTGTTTTTTGATTGTAGGGTCCAGTACCATAGCTCTCCGGATCTTTGGAAATCCCATGATTATCTCGAAAGAACTGTCCTTCTCATAAAGCACTGTCCCCCTCTCGATATGGGAAATTTCCTTGTCGAAACGGAGCAAATACTCGTATTTTCCCCAGTTCCGGGCAAGATAATCCTTCTCAAAAAGGTGATGAACCCTTTCCTTATCAAACCCCAGGCAATCGGCAAGCCTAGCTATAAATTCAGGATCTTTTTCTTCATTCCACTCTCTACTCATACTTATTTATTTATTTTCAGGCATGAAATAAGTTGTCATTCTTTTGCACGTCTTCAGAATAACCCGTTTTTCAGGAATATATATAAGAAAAGGTACAATCCATCAAGAGTCTTTTTAAATATTTAGTTTCTAATTTTTAGTAGAGCTCATCACAAAAGCTATTTTATTCTTAGTCATCATTTTTGGAGCTTATCCTTAGGCTATTTTATTCCTAATCATTAAGCCCATTCCGCAGATGTAAGTATATATAAAATTTATTTATATAGAATTTATTTGCCTAGTTGGCCAATATTGTTCATGATTAAAAAGTTGCTGAAACTCCAAGCTGGAAGGAACATTTTTCTCTCACCTATAAATTTAAATACTCTTTACAATTATAACTATAGTTACTATACAAATAATCAGGAGATTATTGCCTGGTTGATCTCAAAGAGTTGATCTGAAAACTCGCAATTTGCTTCTTTAAATCTCGGATTTTGGAAATCAAGCGAGTTTCAGATTATGGAATATAGCCCTATAAATCTCAATAATTCAGAACAAGATGGGGATTTTTGATCAACTCGTGTGTATAAATTTCCTAAAAGATTGGAGATCGCGAAATGGCAGATGAAATTGATTACGAGATTATTGGCGACGATATGCAGATCGTTGAAATTGAGCTTGATCCAGGCGAGGCTGTTCAGGCAGAAGCTGGAGCTATGGCGTATATGGGGCCAGGAATCGAGATGCAAACCAGCATGGGTGGTAATGAAGGCGGCGGATTCATGGGAGGCCTGAAAAAGGGACTGAAACGAGCCCTGACAGGAGAGAGTTTCTTTATTACAAGTTTTATTCACAAAGGTTCCGGAAAAGGGCATGTGGCCTTTGCTGCTCCGTACCCAGGCAAGATTATTACCCTTGATCTGGCCAAGTTTGGCGGTAGTATCCTCTGTCAGAAAGATGCTTTCCTCTGTGCTGCCCGCGGAATAGAAGTCGAAGTGGCTTTCACCCGCAAGCTTGGAGCAGGGCTTTTCGGTGGGGAGGGTTTCATTCTTCAGAGGCTGAAAGGCAGCGGCTTGGCCTTTGTCCATATAGGAGGCACAGTGATAAGAAAGGATCTGGCAGCTGGTGAAACTTACCATATTGATACTGGTTGCGTGGCAGCTTTTACCGAAACAGTGAGTTATGATATCAAATGGTCAAAGGACTTTAAAAATGCCCTATTTGGTGGTGAAGGAGTTGTTCTCGCAACCCTTACAGGTCCGGGCACCGTGTATCTGCAGAGCCTGCCTTTCTCCCGCCTTGCTGATAGGATCTTAGCAGTTGCAGCCTACGGCCGTAACCGTGATGAACATAGTGGCATCGCCGGAACCGGAGTCCTGGGTGGCTTGATTGGCGGAGGTAAATCCTTCTGAAACAGAAATTAACTGATAAAGCTATCAATACTAAAAATAAGTAGTACTAGAAGCAGGTAAAACTGAAAACTTGAGAAGTTCAAAAGCTGAAATTCCAGAAGAGTAAAAGACCTGTCCTTTCGGGACAGGCCCCTTTTTAATCACTCCGCTTTTGCTATTTTGATTAGTTTTTTCTCTAAGTTTTTTCTATGAAATTTAGCTCATTCCGCAATTGTATTTATGATATTCCTGCGGGCCAGGAAACCAACAAGTTCTTCCTCAAGGTTAAGGACCGGAACACCTCCGACATCGTGTTCCAGCATGGTCTGAACAGCTTCTGAAAGAGGGGTATTTGTATAGACGCTGACCACGCTGCGCGTCATAATATCTCCTACCAGCAGGTTCTTGATCCTTGAATCTTGCTGATTATCAGCCACCAGATCCCTGAAAGAACGCATAGCAAAGGCGATATCATCTTCTGCAACAATACCTACAAGCTTCCCATTTTCAATTACTGGCAGCCTTCCTACATTTTTATCAAGGATTAGATGCCTGGCGTGGCTCACTCGATCCGAAGGGCTTACAACTATAGGGCTTTTTTCCATTATTTCCCCTGCAAAGCCTGTGAAACGGTTTATTTTCATGAATTCCTGAGGTGTTACCCAACCCATTACGTTCCCGTTATCAGTGACAATGATCACGCCGCCTTTCTTTTTCATCAGGGTAAGGGCATCTTTAACGTCGGTGTCTGGCAGAACCTTCACAAAGTTGTCGGATACGGCTGTTGCAACATGCAGAGAGGATGCAGGTTTGCTCAGTTTCTTTCGAGTTCCGAGCTGCTCTGTCAGACTTCTCATGGTAAGTATACCAAGCACCTGATCACTGTGGACTACCAGTAGGCGTTTTGTGTCCTTTTTTTCCATAATGTCTAGGGCGTGAGATATGGTGTCTGACTTATCAATCCTGTATGGCTGTACCATTATGTCTTTAACTTGCATGCAATTCACCTAATGCGTATCCAGAATTTTTAATTGTATTTTCGCAATTTTTTGCGTGTTTTCTTCATCCGTTTTTCTACATTCTTACTTCGCATCCTTCTTGTTTTTTGTTGTCGTTACCTGTTGTTATTTTTTTCCTTTGCCTTATGTGCCTCCATGCGCTGTATTTCAGAGGATAGCTTTCATGATATCGGTCCTGCTTAGTATGCCCACTATCTCGTCGCCATCACTGACAGGAAGGGCAGTTACTCTTTCCGCAATCATTTTTTTTGCAGCTGTACTGACGTTTTCATTTACGTCAATCGAAATTATCGGAGAAACCATGATATCTTCTGCGGTCAAGGGTACTTCTTTTATGTACCTGTAGATCTTCTGACCTCCAGGGGAAGATTTGCGGGCCATTTTGATATTTTTTGTGGAAAGTTCGCCTTCATTGTCAGTTAAGAGGTTTAAGGCAAGGTTTTTCCTGGAGACGATCCCGACAGCTTTTCCTGCATCATCTTTAACAACTACTCTTTCTATCTCGTTTCTGTTCATTTCATCGATTACGTGGTTAATAGTGTGATGTCTGTGAACAGAGACAATATCCTCAGTCATTAGTTTAGGTATTTTTGTTTTTATTTCCTCGGTATTTTCTGCGACATAGCGCACGAGATCTGTCCTGGTGACAATACCTACAATGTCGTTCTTTACCACTGGAATGTTATGCACCCTGTTCTCAAGCATTAAGGCAACTGCCTGAGAAATGGAGGCTTCTGGGTAGATGGTGATGACTGACTCGGTCATCAGCAGCTTTATAGGGATCTGGTCTATTGGCCTCCTCCTCCAGAGGGGTTCGGCCTGAGCCAGACGGTTGCCGATGTCTGATTTCGTGACGATTCCCACCATCTTGCCCTCGTTCAGAACAAGCAATGTACTGATTCTATATTTTAACATCAGTTTTCTTGCATATGATACGGGCTCATCTGCGTTTAGGACATAAACAGGTGAACTCATGATGTCCGCCACATTCATGAAATACCTCCTTCATTTTTACAATATATAAGTATCAATAATTATAGTTTTTGAATCGGATGCGAACTTCGCAGTTTGTAGCTGTAAATGTCAAATTTTTAGGGTAGTAATACATGCTTTTTGCTAAAGTGAAAACTAATTTTAGAAATATCCTTTTTATTTGGGAACTGTGTTATTTTAGATCATTTACAACTAAGATATTGAAGATTCAGAGTATAGAGTTGCTTCTGGGTCTATCCAGCCAGTATTGTCCTTCTTTCTAAAACTTTCGAAAAATTGAGCCCGAAAATTGTCGGGCTTCATTTTAATTCCAATTAAGCTTCATTTTAATTCCAATTAAGCTTATTTGGTTTTGGACCAGTTTGATTATACATCCTAGATATTTATCCCAAATACATATCCCTAAAATTTCATTCAAAAGATTTCAGGAAATCACTTTCTGTAATGATGCCACGTAATAATCCTTCTTCGAGGACCGGGAGTGAACCTATTTTTCTCTCGAGCATAATTTCCATCGCTTTTCCCATGTCTGTTCCCGGACTGGTCCAGATTAGTTCTTGCGAGACAATGGAACCCACAGGCTGGTCAAGGGCTTCATGAATATTTCCTGTTATCAGTTTGCTGAAAGCGTCTCCCCTTCCAAGGAAGTGGACAATATCAGAGGCGGTTACTATTCCAGCAAAGATTCCATCCTTCACTACGGGGAGTCTCCGGAGCCTGTTCTCTACCATTACTTTTGCTGCTTGTCCAATGGGTGTATCAGTTGCCACCATTTTGACGTTCCTGGTCATGTATTCATCAACAGTTTTGTTTGTTACGATCCCGCCCATGAGTTCTATTGCATTCCTTTCGGTAAAGATTGCAACTACATGCATATCATCGTTCACGATTGGCAGGCCGCCGGTCCTCCTTTTAAGCATCGTTGAAACAGCTTCTTTGAAGTCTGCCTTCTCATTGAGGTAGGCAATATCGGTTTCCATTATCTGTCGTACTTCTTCGTTTATTGCAGCCAGCAGGTTTCCCTTGAAGCGATTCTCAACTAGCAGATTCTTTTTTCCCCCTCCCAGGAAGTCGATAATATCCACGGAAGTAACGACTCCTTCCAGTCTCCGCGTTCCAGCATTTGTAATAGGAATGCGCCTGAACCTCTTCTCAGTCATAATCTTAATTGCTTCCATAATGGTTGCTGTGGGAGGAAGAGTCACTACATTTCTTGTTGCTAGGGCTAGGATCCGTCCCGGATGTTCCGAGATGCGGGACTTAAATTCCACAGGACCCAAACCCATTGTGCCCGTACTGCTTACCATTTTCGGGTCGTTCCGCTGCACTCCCCTGTCCACTTTGTTCAGTTTTCCCTGAACTTTCATTTTTTCGGCTGACGAAAATGTCGTATTTTTGTTCAATTGATCACCGAATTCGATTTGCAGTTAATTGTTTTTTTCATATGCTGTTTTTCCTCTTCCTGCGTGGTTGAAGGAATTTCTCTGGGGCCTGTATTTTATTTCTCAGCAGACCCAGGCTTGCTTCTGGAAAAAACAAAACCTGAAAGCAATTTCTCCCAAATCTTTCCGAAAGGTTTTCTGTATTATCAATTATAATCATTATAAATGACAATCTCTGATGTTATATTCTTTTTGCGTGAGAGTTTGCCCGTTATCGCCTCACATTAATTTTCTGGCCAATTTTATTATTTCACTGGAAACTTTTCTTTCAAAAAACGGTCAGAGCTATCAAAAACAATTAATTAAACCCCGATTCCGGTCATTTGGATATTTATTCCGTCCATCCGCTGACGATGGCTCTCAGAAGATCCTGTCTGTCAGCAATTCCAGATACTTTGCCCTTTTCATTTACTATGGTGACTCTTCCGATATCATAGTGAAGAATCATCTCAATTGCACTTCGGAAGGAATCGCTTTCTGAAAGAGTATATGTGGGAGTTGACATTACCGTTTCAACTTTCGGGCTGTCATTAGGCCTTATGGCTCGTTCGTCTTCCACCGAAATTCGCACAACGCCTGATTTGATTATATCTCTTCTGGTTATCATTCCAATGGGTTCGCCCTTCTTTGAGACGACTGGTATACCTGTATAATCTGTCTCGAGTATACGCCCCCAAATCTTGGCCACCCTCTCATCCGGCGAACAGGTTTCGACTTTCTTTGTCATGATTGCTTGGATGGTTTTGGGAACGTTTCCTGGAATCTCCACTTTTCTTAGAATATCCACATCACTCAGGACGCCAACAACTGTATGGTCAGTAGTTGATACGACAACCGGAACCCTGTTTTGTTTCGATTGCACCATCAGTTTTGCAGATTTCATGACATCCATATCCGGAGTGACCGTAGGGGATGCCCTTGCATATCCGCCCACAGTGACATTCGAGCGAGTGGACGTAACCCTCAGGATGTCCTGATCATTCAGCATTCCTATAAGCTTGTTCCCTTCGTCAACAACAACAAGACTTCGAAGGAAGTGATCACGCATCAGCTGACGGGCGTGAGTTACGAAGACCCCTTCTTTGACACTTACAGGCCCTTCTGACATAATTTCGCTGACATTCATTGTTTACCTTCCTATGCTTTTTAAGACAGACGATCTGAAAATCGAGATGCAAAATTGTAATTCATTCGTAGTTCTCCCCTTCTTCTTGCTGACATTTTCCGCATAAGTACCTGCCATCCACGAATTTAAGGTCAAATGAATAAGTCTCACAGGATTCACATACTCCTGTACTGAACTCATCTGAAATCTCTTCAATTGAGGGGATGGAGAGGAGAGCCTCCCGGTTCATATCAATAAGATCTTTGAGTATAGTATTGAGCCCAGGTGTTACCATCAGAATATCAGTATTCGAAACCACCCCTATTATTGTATTATTCTCCAAAACTGGCAGCCTTTTGATATTTGCTTTCAACATGATTTCGGAAGCTTCTATTACACTTGTTTCAGGCTCAACGGTTACCAGCGGAGTTGAGAGGATCTCGCTCGCCTTCATTTCACTTGGTCTTCTGTCCTTTGCAACGATATCCTCCACAAGATCCCTTTCAGTTATGATCCCCATGGCCTTTCCTTGTTCAGTAATGATAACGCTTCCTGCTTCGCGACTGACCATTTCCCTTGCAATAGCAGGAATATCTGAACTGATATCCATTATTATGACTGCTTTATTCATAATTTCAGCAACAGAGACTTCTCTCTCGATCTCTCTGTTGTGAATATCAGTACCTATTTCCTTTTCAGGGTCATCTACCATTGACTGCCGTTCCCCCTTTACCTTCAACCTTCCAAACCGGCAATTCACAATATAAAATCTCTTCAGACTTCCGGTTTCCTTTGGAAAATCTCCTTTGGAAAATCTCCTTTGGAAAATCTCCTTTGGAAAATCTCCTTTGGAAAATCTCCTTTGGAAAATCTCCTTTGGAAAATCTCCTTTGGAAAATCTCCTTTGGAAAATCTCCTTTGGAAAATTTTCCTGTCAAAAAACATTCCAGATTGCTTTCGTTTGCCCTCTTAATTCAGGCCCGAAATTATAACTTTTCAAATCATGGATTCAGGTGAATATGTTGTTTCCAGATGTATTTTCTTGTCCGCTCCCTCTAAGCTGTCATTCCCGCACTTTTCGGACGTTTTTATGGCATTTACATCTCATTTATATATACGAATCAATGGTACATAATGATAACGGGAATTGTTTTAATGGGGTTTGTTTTTTTGTAAGACCTGAAGCCTGCATAAGTCAAAAGTGCATTTTTGATATTTCCGCAGTGTGCCTTTGCTGCTTGATTCTAGTGAAAAATATATGAAAGTCCTACAGGAAATTTTTCAGAACCCCCATGTTTCCACTGGAGATTTTTGCTGAGAATGAAAAAATACCTAAATCGTCTGAAGAAGATATCAGGAAGAAGTGCAGAAGAAAAGTATATTTCAGAAAACAGGTTTATACAGTTCAAAAACAACCTAAATTATATTTCTAATGGTATTGACTTTTCTCACAGGAAATTTTTCGGACCCCCCCATTTCTACTGGAAACGACTTTGTAATTTTTTTATCGTGCAAAATAACAGATTTAAGGACTAAGAGCCTATCCGAAAAGTGCTTACCTGCTATAACTTTTACAATATGCAATATGCAAAACCGGAACGGATACTCCGATATTATAGACATATTGTGACTTTTCAACATGCATTACTGACTTTCCGGATGGGCTCTAAGCAAAAAAGCAAAAGCTGGATGCAAAAAGGGAGAATATAGAGTATACAATAATTAGAGTATAATCACTCTGCTCCGGTTCCCAACACTCAGCTCGATTTCTTCGTTCAGGCCAGATTTGGCATAAGCGTTAATGATCTGGATTTCGGAGTCGATATCAAGATCCTCGATAACATAAGCTTGATCTCCCCATAGAGTTAGTTTGATACTGCCTGTTTTGTCCTTGAGTTCGAGATTTGCGACCACATTTTCGGTTCCATCTTCCCGTTCAAACTCCCGGAGTTCTCCTATTTCTGAGACCTTCCCCTGGACTGAATAACTTTCCCCTGGGATAATATCTGCAATATTTGTGATTTTTTCACTGTACTCAACCTTTTTTTCGGTCTTCTGGATGATTCCTCTGGATCCCAGGTTCAGTTCTATCTGCTGGTTGAAGGCATTTTCTCGAGAATAAGCATGGAGAACTTCTATGGTCTCGTCAAAATCAATTTCATCAAGGAAATCGGTTTTTTCATCCCAGAGTGTCAGCCTGATTTTGCCCGTGGGATCGCCGAGAAGGAGATTTCCTACTCTACCTGCAGACCCGTCTTTTTTCTCAAAAGTCCGGATTTCCGCAACATCAAGTACCCTTCCGGAGATGTTAATATTATCCGCATCAGCCTTGATATCCGCAATCGGGGTAAATTTTTCTTGGTACTCGACTTTTTTTTCACTTTTCCTGATTATACTTCGGTTTCCGATCTGGAGTTCTACCTTTTGAGTAAAGGCGTTTTCCCGGGCATAAGCATTGACTATCTCTACAGTATCCCCGTATTCCAGCTGGTTCAAAAATTCGGTCTTTTCATCCCAGAGAGTCACCCTGAGTGTGCCTGTAGCATCTCCCATCAGTAAATTTCCTACCCTCCCGGTGCTTCCGTCCTTCTTCTGGAAGGTTCGAACTTCAGAAATTTCAAGGACATTTGCTGTCAGGTTCAGGTCTCCCATGCCATCCTTGATGTCCTTTATCTTCTGGCTGCTCGCAGCCACATCGATTTCCTCTTCACTTTCGGTCAAGACACCATTGTTTCCGACATTGACTTCGACTCCAGAGTATCCTTGCTTTGCATAGCCGCTGATCTGGAGGTTTTGTCCTGCCTTAACTTTTTCAGCTTTTATCAGGTCTGCCATATTATCCCAGAGAGTTACCCGAATTTTCCCTGTTTCATCTCCAACAATCAGGTTTCCTACTCTACCTATAGTCCCATCGTTTCGGGTGAATTCTTTGGTATCAAAAACTGAAACTACCCTCGCAACAAAACTAACTGGCCCGCTCTCAGCTGTGATATTTCCAATTTTCACACTGTCCCGACCTACATCTGAAAATCCAAGCTCGTTGGCAACCAGCATGGCAGCCATAGGTTCATCGCAAAGCCCTCCCATATTCTCAACCTTATCCTGGATACGTTGCAGGAAGTCTTCCTTACTTATTAAATGGCTGAGCTTTTTATAGATCGATTCAATATCTGTCATATTATCCCCTTTAATGTGTAATGCTACCTTCAGTGTTTGTTATTTGCCTCGATTCCTTTTGGCAATATCTGTCGGTGTTTGTCATTCTGATTCTAGTTCCGGTATTATAGCACAAGGTTTCAAAAACTGTTTTGTGAGATTTTTTGATTAATAGACTGAAAATTGTTATGAAATTCAAACATTTCAGATGAAGTTTGAGGTGAAGCTTAGATTAGATGCTTTACAAACTTTATATATCCTTTAATGAATGTTGATAGAAGTGATTATTAATTAAATATTATTTAGTAAGCCTTTACTTATTTTGTTTTTATATTTCCTTTATTTTAAGTTTTTTTGTGCTATTTTTGTCTCTGTTGGAGCAGTGATTCTACTGGTACTACAGTGACATTAGGAACTGCAATATCTTCCCAGGTACTGCCTATCTTCCCAGGTACTGCCTATCTTCCCAGGTACTGCCTATCTTCCCAGGTACTGCCTATCTTCCTGGGTACTGCAGCTTGATATTATGCATGGAAATTAAGTCCGGATAAGTACCTGAAGAGCCTGCGGAAAAAATTTCGACTTAAAGTCGAAACATTGAATTTACCTTTCAGGATAATGCTCATTTTAAGTCTGAACACGACGGCCTGACAAAAGTACTTCAAATTTCGTGCTACGGTATGCAAGGCACCTTACTAAAGATTACCGTATGCTCAATGAAAGTATTCTCACATAAAGAAAAAAATGTTAATAAATTATTCTCATCTAGATCGAGGAAAAACTGCTATTATACACAAATAATTTCAAAAAATAAGGCTTGTCAAAACAAAACCTTATTTATGGTAAAGCTTCATTATGTACATGATATCATGATTCGAAGATGCACTGAGCACGGCTATTTTAGAGGAGGCAGCTGTCTGCAGTGTAAACACCCTGGCAGATACCTGTTGGATGACGGCAAGGAGGAAAAGCTTGGCAGGTTTGTATCAGGCACCCTCCGGCATTTTCCAGCGTCTGTAGGAGTTGAAATGGACAAGTGTGGCTGGGTGAATCTGAATACTTTCTGTGAAGTCATGAAGAAACGGTATAACTGGATGAGGAAGGAATACCTTTATGCCCTTGTAGAATCCGATGAAAAGGGAAGGTACGAGGTCCGTGATTCCAAAATCAGGGCACGCTACGGGCATTCTGTCAATATTGACTTGGACTATCCGGAAAGTAACTTTTCATACCTTTATTACGGGGCAAGCCCCGAGGAAGTTGATGTTCTGCTGGAGAATGGAATTTTTCCGATAAAGCAGCGCTACATCCACCTCAGCACTTCATATGAAAAGGCGGCAGAAGTAGCCCTCATTCATACTGAAAATCCTGTGATCATTCAAATCGACGCTTTGAGAGTTCAGGAAGAAGGGATTTCCCTGAAACTTGCAACCGATTATATAGTACTTGCAGAAAAAATATCTCCTGAATACCTTTTTGTTGTTGAGGATTGATTTTCAATTTTTTCCCGCATATTCTTTACGCTATTTTCTATTTTTTACTCTTTTGATTTCTTTCCCTCTCTATTCTTATCCTCTGCTTTCAGTTCACGGATACTTCAAAAAGGCCTTTCTTTTCCTCTATCTTGAATTTCACGTCTAGAAATTGTTCAGTGATCCAGATATTTGTTGCAGTATGAAGAGAAAGTTCCCTGACAGTGTAAGAACTATTTCCTGCAAGAGCCATATATGGGATCAGCTGATCTGCCAGATGTATGTCCACAGAGCTCCCTGCACTCATTTCGGAGATAATTTCTTCTGCAGCATGTTTGCCTACCTTTTCTGCAGGAAGCCCCCTCTCCCCAAGAGCGCTTCCCCCTAGAAAGCCTGCCCATAAGGTTATTCCACTTCCAGTTGAAAAAGCCTCAAAGGATTTGGTTTCAATCTGGGATGGGTATCCAGCTTCCTGAAGCCTAATTCTGGCAGCTTCTGCCTGGCGCAAAGGCACATGAGCCGGAAGATTCGAAGCATGAGAAATTCCTCTTATTTCGTCCTCTTCTTTTAAAAAATGAAATCCTTGAAGCCTGCATGGTTCAAAAGAAGCTGAAACTCTACCTCCTCCCTTCGGGTAGTAACCATGTTCCTTTAGGACCACTTTGCCTGCATAGCCCAGTTGTTCCAGAGCCTTAAAAGTTACTTGCTGCAGGTAGTCCATTGTCGGAGCCCAGGCCACATCAGTTCCTCCCCTTATCGTGAGTTCGACCTTTTCTTTTGCAAAAGGCAGGGCAGGCATAAGACACTGGAGAAACAGGGTTATGCTTCCTGCGGTTCCGATATTAATATCATATTTGCCCCCCTTTATTTCCACTGGAGCAAAGGAGAGCTCTGTTGAACCTGGAAAAAGCCCCGAAACTCGAGCTTTACAGATTCTGGCTGCAGTTTCCAGAGCTTTTAAATGCTGTTGCTTCAAGCCTGGATTTTGTCTGTTTTTTCTAATCTTTGTGACTCTGATCTCTCTTCCCGTGACTGCGGAAAGAGCAACAGCGGTCCTGACTAATTGGCCTCCACCCTCCCCGTAAGAGCCGTCAATTTCTAACATTCTCTCTCCTACACTTAAATTTTAATTTCATCTCTAGCTCTTTTTAATTTCATCTTTACTTCGTTTTATTATCTTCCATCATGTTTCTAATTGCAGCTATTACCGCCGGCCGGAGAGGATCCACAAGCATGGAGACTGGTGGAGCGTAGCAGGTCTCCGTATCAAGGAGATCTCTGATTGTTGCTTTCTTCCTGACTGCAAGGCAGAGAGCATCCACTCTCTCTTTTATACCCTCTCCTCCAGCAAGCTGCGCACCTACTAGACAATCATCTTTAAACAAGAGTTTGATATACAGGTCTTTTCGACCTGGATAATAGGAAGCTCTTGTGCGCCCGCGGGAAAATCCAGTAATCAATCTCATTCCATTGCTCTCAGCTTTCTCCGAGGTAATTCCCACTCCACCGAACTGCAAATTTCCTGCCACGGCTACCCAGGGGTCCGTCAGAGACCCGAAAGTGGTACGCTTTCCTGTTATATTGTTGCCAATTACATCGGCCATACGCCTGGCTGTTGTACCCAGCTGACTGAGTCTGGCTTCTCCTGTTATAAAGTCAGTTACTTCTACACATTCTCCACCTGCATATACATAAGGAAGAAATTCATATCCTGCTTTCACCTGGAGCATTTCGTTTACAACTATTCCTCCGGCTTTTCCTATCTCGATCCCGGCCTTAAGAGCAAGGGAAACTTCAGGTTTTACCCCACTTGCCAGAAGCACAAGATCTGCAGGAAACTGCTTATCTCCTACATGTAAAATTTTTTCTTTCCAGAATCTTTCAGGAAAGACCACTGATTCCCCGGAAATTACTTCAACACCCAAAACTTGCAGGTACTCCCTTATAATCTCAGCAATATCAAGATCAAGTTGTCTGGAAAGCAGGCTTTTGCTCCTGGTTACAAGAAGAGTTTTAATTCCCCTCCTAGCAAATGCCGCGGCACATTCGATTCCTATTGTCCCCCCACCTATGATGCAGACTTTCCCGGCAGTTTCCAGGGCTTTTTCAAAGAGCATGCCGTCAGCAAGGCTCCTCAAGGTAAATATGCCATAAGGGAGAATATTTAAGCGACTTGTTCGGGGTACAAAGGGCAGACTGCCTGTGGAAATCACGAGTTTGTCAAAAGGATAAACTCCCTCCCCTGTCCGAACAGTTCTTAAATCCAGATCTATTGACCTGACACTCTCATTTAGCCTGACATCTATTCTTTTTTTCCTAAAAAAATCCGGGGGTTTTACTACAAGTTTTTCAAAGCTATCAATTTCCCGGCTCAAAACAAAAGGGATTCCGCAGTGACTGTAAGCAGTGTGAGAATCTCTTGAAAGTACAGTTATTTCATAATCACTCTGTCTTCTAATTTTGGTGGCAGCTGCCATGCCGCAGGCTCCTCCTCCGATAATGACGATTTTTGAAGGGCCTTTCTTTTCTGGATTTTGTGCGGAAACTTTGCTCGAAAATTCTTCCTTAATTCCAGCCGCTTTCTGGACTTTTTCATCTACAGCATCTTGTGTGCAGAAATTGCTTTCCATACTCTTAATAATGGTGTTTCACGTTTATTATAGGTTTTTAAAGGGCCGGAAAGCTTTCAGCTTTCTGAATCAAGAGCCATTTGAGAACAGAGGAATATTGATGCTAGTTTAAAGGTGCTGAACGAGCGAAGGGGGCTGAACGAGCGAGTTTGGGAGTGGGGGGTTAATACATAAAAAAGTTTCTATGCCTCGCCCGTTCAATTTTTTACAAGTCTTTTGTTTTATATATACTTTTCTAAATTTTTCTAGTTTATTCTTTTTTACAATTTCTAAATTTTCCCCAGAGGTGTTCCGAAAATTTATTTCTCTCAAAGATATCGGGTACGAAATAAATAACTTGGGTTTAATGGAACTTTTTAAATAACCACAAAGTTCTTAAGTCCTGGCGGCATTAAACATTCTGGATTTAAAATATGTGACGTACAGGGTACCTGTTTTGCCGAAATTCTTTTAAAGGCAGGCGGGAGCTGTGCTGTCAGGTCGTATCAAAATTAACAACTTCATCCATTCATCATTGCTGAATTCGTAAAGACAACCTAATGTAACTAATTCGCATGCAAATGTAAAAATTTCAGATTTACATACGTTACCACTCAGGGCTAAAATTATTCAATATAAAATTTAAATTCATAATCGTCACCCATGAAATAAAAGTCAAAATGTGCTATCGATAAACCTGATACATTTCACTTACTACTTTACCACTTATCGTTAGGGAGTTCCTTGGTTACGGGATAAGGCGTCTGGTGCACTTTAGTTGCTCATGCCAGGATTACCCGCTTTTCGGGGTTATTTCTGAAAAATTCAGTTATCAGGTATTGAATGATAAACACTAAATTTGGCTTCTCACTCTGAAATGTATCTCAGGGTTATAAATAAAAACTTATGTTAGGAAGAGGATTTTCGGGCATATTTGGAAGGTCTCAGAGACATTGCGGGTATTATTGTCTGCTGCGCCGGCTCGGAGTTCAGGAATATCTCTATCTAAGAGGGCTTTAAGCTAGGCTAACGCACGGCTGACACTTTACTTGGCTTTCAAAGATAAAAGCTTCCATCAAATAAGGTCACTCCGGGCATTCTGCCGGATTAAGTCTCCTGGCATAGGTGATAATGAATTACGGGCAGAGCCGGAATTATACTTCCGGTCGCAATTATCTTTAATTCTTAAATCTGCCTCTTCAAGGGTGTACTATCTCTGACTGGTCTTGAAATCTGATTTTTACTATTTTTGCATGTTCTAAACCTTTACGAATTTTCAGAGTAGAGGTAGGTTTGTATTATCAGAAAACTGCTTGGATTCAAAATTCAGAAAAGTAATTATATCGTAATTGTTCGGGAATACCAAAACAATTTACTGTGGGAATTAGTTTAAAAAATTGTTAACGATAAATCATTCACAATATCAAGGAGAATTTACATGCAAAATACGGATACTACAAAGTACATCATTCATTCTAAAATTAACGCTGATGGGGTAATTGAACGCCCTGATATCGTAGGGGCTATCTTTGGCCAGACCGAGGGATTACTCGGGGCTGATCTTGATCTGCGTGATCTGCAAAAGACCGGTAGGATTGGCAGGATCGAGGTAATGGTTACTGCTAAAGGGGGTAAGACCAAAGGAAATATCTTTGTTCCTTCAAGTCTTGATAAAGTTGAGACATCCATTCTTGCCGCAGCTCTTGAGACAATTGATAGGGTGGGACCTTGCAGCGCCAAAATTGAGGTTTTCCAGGTAGAAGATGTGAGGGCTGTAAAGCGCAAGAAGATCATTGAAAGGGCAAAACTCATTTTCACCAAAATGTTTGATGAGACCGTACCCGAATCTCAGGAACTTGCTGATGAAGTTAGGCAGTCTGTAAGGGTTGACGAACTTACTTATTACGGAAAGTCCAGAATTCCATGTGGGCCGAACGTTCTTAATTCTGATGCCATTATTATTGTTGAAGGTAGGGCTGACATCCTGAACCTACTCCGCTACGGTATAAAAAACACTATTTGTGTAGGTGGAACAAACATTCCCCCTGAAGTTGCAGAGCTTACTAAAAAGAAGACAGTAACTGCTTTTACGGATGGAGATCGCGGAGGAGAACTCATCATTCGTGAGCTCCTACAGGTGGCAGATATTGACTACGTTGCTCGTGCTCCAGATGGAAAATGTGTAGAAGATCTTGTCCAGAAAGAAATTATCAGAACCCTTCGACGGAAGGTTCCTGTGGAGCAGATAATTGAAAAATACGGAATTCAGGAAAGGGAGAGCGAGGAAGGAGCCTGCAGGCTGGAAAGGATTCCGAAAAGAAAGATAAGGGCACCCGAAGTTGTCCCGAGGGTTGCGGAGAAGAAACTACACAAGCGCGTTAAGGTACATAGAGTCTCCTCAAAGCCAGACCTTTACGGAGAGGAGCTTTCGGAAGAAGAGCTGGAAGGGGTAGGTTCTGAAAAAACCTTTGAAAAAGCTCCTGAAAGGGTTTATGAAAAAACCCCTGAAAAAGTTCCCGAAAAAACCTTTGAAAAAATCTCTGAAAAGAATCCTTTGATAACAGAACAAGTCGAGGCAAAATCTGTCGCCGTAAAACCCCAATTTTCGGCCGGCCTAGCTCCTGCTTCAAGAGTTCCGAGAGGAAAGCCTCAAGCTGATAAGGTTGTTCCATCCGTGAAAGTTCCCGGGGGTGAGGCTGTCAGGGTCTCTCCTGCTCCGGTAAAGGCAGCTCCTGTTTCTCCCGAGGCTATCAGGTTCAGACCTCATGCTGAAGCCCTTAAAGGGACTCTTACAGCCAGAATTCTGGATACTGAGGACAAAGTAATAGAAGAAATTGCAGTCAGGGATCTTGCCAGCAGATTGAAGTCCTATAAAGATAACGTCCGAAGTGTGGTTTTCGATGGCGTAATTACTCAAAGACTCGTGGATATAGCGTCTAGCAATTCGATAAAAAACCTCATCGGTGTAAAAATAGGTAACATTGCAAAAGCCCCGGTTGATATGGAAATCTTGACCTCCAGTATGCTCTGAGAGGTCTTTTACTTCCTTCATTTTTATTCATTTTTTTACTCATTTCATTTTTATTTCATTTCTTTTTTGTTTCTTACAGATTTTTCTTTCTTTTTTGTTTCTTTTTGGCTTCGAAACCTTTAATTTTTTTATTAATGTGCGAATCTTTCAGATGCGACTATATCTTTCCCTATCGATTTTCTAAAATTAATATTCTTGCATCCTTTATTTACTTTCTAAAGTTAAACCTCGTCTGGCTGATCTCTTCTATATAATATTTATTTCCAGGACGTGTGGAATCACTACTATTTGGCATGATTTCACACTACGATGATAAATTTCACACTTTCTTCCATAATCCTTCATTATTTATCATAAAGATTATATGAAAAACTTTATTACTGTAAACTAGGAACTATATTTCCTCGGGCAATTCTTTTATCTGGATTAAGATAATATTACATTGATCTTGTAATATTATGTAGGTCTGTTCGCTATGCACAAGGAAGAGCTCATACAATTGCACACATATATGGCGCAAATGAAGAGATACTTTGAAAGGCACGGAATAACGCACGAATTCGATGACTACAAGGCTTTATCCATAAGCCCTGTCCACATTCACCGGAGCAAGGCAGATCACAAGCGCGCAATTTTTATTTTAGGAGGCGAGCTTGCAAACCTTATGTCCCGGGATGACCCTATCTTTGAGGAAGGATCAGTCCAGATGAGGGAATCTCTTAATTCCGTCATCAAGCTCATGGGTAGTAACTGATAGGGCCCCTGAAAGTGGTAAGGAATTCGTTGTCCGAAAATAAGGGTTTGAGATATTTTTGTTTTGAGATCAAAAGACGGTATGGATGCAAGTGCATTTTCATAACCATACCATCTTCCCCATCTGAATAATATTTTTTTTCGGTCCAGCAGGGTACGAATCCTATGGATCGGTATAATTTTTGCGCTCCTTTATTGCTATTTCTTACTTCCAATCTTGCGTATTTAAGCCCATTTGCAACAAATATATCGCAGATCTTATGGATCAGTTCTGTACCTATCCCTCTTCCCCGGTATTCTTCTTTGACTCCAACGGAAAAAATATGCCCTTCATTTTCTGCGGAACGGTAGCCTACGATATACCCAACGACTTTTCCGTTCTGTTCCGCAACAAGGAAGCCGTCTACGACCATTTCGTAAAAACTCATATACACCAGGGAGTTATGCTCCGAAAAAGCCTCTCTTTCAATTTCGACTATTTCCTGGAAGTCCTCAGGTGCAAAATGCCTTATCATAATATCTAATATATTCCTGCCATTTTATTATTTCTTCGAGGGAAAATTTTCCTTACAGATTCTTCCAGTTCAGATATTCAACAAATCTGATTTATAACTCATGGGTTACAGAACCTGTTACGATCCAAACTGGCAGGATCAAATCCAAAGGTTAGAACCCTAAGCTTGCATAGCCTCATTTTGAGAATTAGCGTGCAGGCTCAAAGTTTCTTAACGTGTCTGAGATCCACCGCAACTCCTCTACTGGATTTTACCATTTCATTTCCGCTCATCGAGGCTCGACCTACACAAAGGGCGCTCTCTCCAAGAACAATCACTTCATCATTAGGCCTAATTTGCGGATCTGCCTGAAGCACGCCAGGAGCAAGAATTGAACCACGCGGGACAAAATCGTCAATTTTTACTATATATTTTCCACTTTTTAACATCAGTTCCGTCCCCTCGAGAGAAAGAGCAAGCATCCCGTACTGCGGAACTAAAGTCGCAAGCTGCTTTTTCCCGACAAAGAGCTGGTACTTAGGGAAACGGCCTTTGACCACAAGCTTTCCGGCTTCTTCAGAAAAGAGAAATCTGGCATCTTCTCCGAACTGATAGCCTGCAATTGCCCTTAGAAAATTCTTTTTCTCCTCTTCCGCATTCAAGCTTTTCTTGCTGAAATCTTCGGCTGCGCAAAGGGATTCAATAATGCTCTTCAGATTTGAAAGAGCTTCCATAGACACAAGACTTTCTTTTGCAGTGTATGTAATTTCAATTCCCAATTTGCTGGCCACTCTTTCGCAGATTTCTCTGTATGCCCCTTCAACATGGGCAACTACTGCCTTATATTTGTATTTTGAGAGATATGCCTCAAGACAGCTGGAAACCCAGGCTTTTTCCTCTTCGTCCCAGTGCCCTGTCACCGCGGTGTCGTAATGGGCTGCAGGATATGTCAGTTCCAGTTCTCTGGGCACTATCCCAAGAGGTGAAGTTAATATCACTTCATGCACAAACTTCCGATAGTTTCCAAGGCTCAGAATAAATTTCTGATGGGATTGAGAGGTTGAATAGGGTTTTCTTGCAGCACATGGGAGGAGCAGGAGGACATCAAGGTCAGGAGGTGTATACCTTTCCTGTACGCGCTGCGCAAACCTTGCTACTTCTATTCGGGATAGGGCTTCGGAAGTATCTGCAAGGAGCTGGTTTTTCCGGAAAGCAGGAACTTTTTCCTCAAGGTAAGAATATTCGAAATCCCCGAGGCGAAGCAGGGCTGTGAGCCAGGGTCTGACCCTGCACTGGCCTTCAACGTATTCCCTCAATGTTCCTGCCCGTATTCTTTCCCGGACAAGGGAAAGCTCTGCCTCGAGAGCATCCCTGTTATGGGCTGTAATAAATTTTGCTCTATCGATTTTCGGGAGGTTTCGTAGCTCTGAGGGCCTGGCAGAAGCACATACCCTGCACCTGCAGGGAAACTCTGCCAAGGAGTCAAGATAAAAACTGCCTGAAGCTGTCAAATAGATGTCTGAATAAGCTGCAATTTCTGCCCTCGTATCATCCAGAACATCGATTCCAAGATAGGCCAGCATTGCTACATTTTCAGGAAGCGCAAGGTTTGGAGCATATAAAGCCGTATCTGGAGGGATGCGGTCTTTCAGCTCAAGAAGGGTTTCGAGAAACTTTCGAGCATTGTTTTCAAGGGTTCCTGCCCCTTCCATTATATAAAGGTCACTTTCCAGAATCTCTCCTTCTGCTCTGAGAATGGAACCTGTTGGGCCGTCCGTTTTTTCGCCATCGTTAGTGGTAAATGTTTTCGTTTTTCCTCTTGAATCGGCTGAGATATAAGGGGGATAAGCCTGGTGCGGCAGGATTATCAGAGTCCCGTTTCCTGCTTTTTCCCGGATTTGTTTTACGCGGGCTTCAAGCGCTGCCTGAGATTCGACACCCCAGGAGCTACCTGCATCGACAACAGGGCCAGGACTTTCAAGGTTTCCGAGCTCTGCAGTACTTAGAATGCAGGGTGTACGAATTTCTGGAGAAAGCAGGAGTTTCCCGATCCTGGCTGCCCCATCTCTCTGTTCTATCTCAAAGTACTGTGTCATATTTGTCCTCTTATGTCTATCAGGATGTAAAGGTTTGTCCTGCACTAATCCTGAGAGTTTCTTCTTTCTGTCTGATTTCTTTAAACCTGAAGAGCTCTCTCGATTATGCTTATCTTTTAAATGTCTTTCCAGGAAGAAGAAGGGTGATATATTTTTATATATTATTAATATTGATTACGTGCTGCAACTGTGCTGCAACTTATCTCTCATTTATCTGTCTCCAGCCGTGACAGAAATTCTATTTTTCACATCTGATTTTAATTAGAGGTCTATAATGGATATAACTACAGAACTTCGAAAAATCGTCGGCTTACGGCTCTCGGTCTCGCCTTCGGAACTTTATTGTTATTCTTCTGATGCATCCCAGGTCAAAGGGACGCCTGATTACGTAGTACGCCCGAAAAGCACCGACGAGGTAAGCCGTATTGTCAAGCTCGCCTATGAGAATGAAATACCTGTGACTGCAAGGGGAGCAGGCACCGGACTTGCAGGCGGTGCGGTTCCCGTCAGAGGAGGCATCGTACTGGATATGTCGGGCATGAATCGAATTCTTGAAATCGATATTGACAACATCCAGGTAGTTGTGGAGCCTGGAATTATTCAGGATGCTCTTAATGACGCACTAATACCGTATGGCTTTTTCTTTCCTCCCAATCCTGGCAGTTCTGCAATGTGCACTATCGGGGGCATGATAGCTTACAATGCAAGTGGAATGCGCTGTGTTAAATACGGCACTACCAGAAACTATGTTCGCGACCTGGAAGTGGTTCTTGCGGATGGGACAGTCATCCACACCGGCTCAAAAATGCTGAAATCCGCTGCAGGCTATGATCTGACCCAGCTTATTATAGGGTCTGAGGGCACACTAGGGATCGTCACGAAAGCGGGCCTGAAAATAGCTCCTCTCCCGAAAACCCGCAAACTGGTCATAGCTTCCTTTGAAAATGCAGAAATTGCAGGGCAGGCAGTTGTAAAGACTTTTTCAAACGGGGTTATTCCCTCAGCCTGCGAGATTCTGGACAGAGTTTCCCTCCAGGTTCTCAAACGCTACGACCCGAAGCTTGTGCTCCCTTCAGAAGGTGATGTTCTTCTCTTCGAGGTGGATGGCACTGAAAATTCGGCACGTGAAGCTGCAGAGCAGATAATTGAGGTTTGCTCGCCTCTGGCTCTTTCCATAAAGCTTGCAGAAAGTGAAAAAGAAATGGCAGATATCTGGGCCGCGAGAAAGCTTGTAGGAGCCGCAGTTTCCCGCCTGGACCCTACAAAGACCCGTATTTATGTCGGAGAAGACGTGGGAGTTCCTATAAAAAAGATTCCAGAACTGCTAAAAAGAGCACAGGAAATTTCTGAAAAATTCAACCTGCATGCTATGAAATACGGGCATATAGGGGATGGAAATCTGCACCTTGCCCTTTTCATTGATGTTCTGAATAAAGACGAGTGGGACCGCCTGAATCAAGTCGCAGATCTGATTCACAGGACAGCAATCGAGCTCGGAGGTACTGTCAGTTCCGAGCATGGTATAGGTGCAGCCAGGGCTGAGTATATGAAAGCCCAGTGGGGACCTGCCTTTGAGGTCATGCGTGCAATCAAAAAAGCCCTTGACCCGAAAGGTATACTGAATCCGGGTAAATTGGGGTTGTGAAAACCGTGAAAAACAAAGAAAAAAGGGAAATCAAGCGGGCAAAAGAGCTGGATAAAAGCGAAATAAGTGAAATGAAAGGCAAAAATCAGCCCTTTGAACTTGACCGCAGGTCAGTTTACAAATGTGTGCAGTGCGGAACCTGCCGTTCGGTTTGTCCTGTCTTTAATGTAGTAGGCTGGGAGTCTGCTAACACACGCGGCCGAATGCTTATAATCAAAAGCCTTCTCGAGGGCAGACACCCTTCAGAAGATGTTCTCCCAAGTCTGGCTTCCTGTACAACCTGTAGGATCTGCGCTGCCAAATGTCCTGCAGGAGTGAACCCACCAGAAGTTGTGGAAGCTGCCCGTGCCCAACTGGTTAAATGCGGCATTACAACTGAAGTCCAGGAAAAACTCAGGGCCTCAGTCATAACTAGCGGAAACTCCTTTGGAGAAGCAAAAGACCGCACACACTGGCTTTCCGAGACAGAGCGTTCGCAGCTTCCTGAGAAGTCAGATTATGTTTATTTCGTAGGCTGTTTCGACTCTTACCGCTATCCGGAATTTGCGGAAAAAACATTTAAGGTTCTGCAGCGCTTCGGAGTAACTCTCCTTCCGGATGAGCAATGCTGTGCTTCTCCCCTTCTGCGTACTGGATTCAGGGAGGACGCAGAAAAGGTTATGAAGCGTAATCTTGAGCAGATCAGGAAGGTAGGAGCCCACACGATTATCACGAGCTGTGCCGGCTGTTATACCACTCTCAAGAATAATTATCCCGAAGAACTCCACGTCATCAGCCTCCCCGAGTTCCTTGCCGAGCATCTGGATGAACTCAAGCTGAAGAAACTTGACCTTACAGTCACCTACCATGATCCCTGCCACCTGGGCAGGCACAATAAAATCTACGAAGCTCCAAGGAAAGTTATCCAGGCGATCTGCACACTCAAAGAAATGAAAAATATCAAAGAAAACTCCCGCTGCTGCGGCGGCGGAGGTGGGGTCAGGATAGGATATCCGGATATTTCTCTCGAGCTTGCCCGAAATAGGCTTGAAGACGTACCAGAATGTGTGGACTATATCGTTACCTCCTGTCCTCTTTGTGTGAGAAACCTCAGAGACGCAGGCGGCGATATCGAGGTCATCGATATTGTAGAACTCGTGGCAATGGCAATGGAATAATTTAGTTGCTTAGAGGTTTAGATATTTGTGAATTTAGCTACTTGTTTCTCAGTTGATTCTTACTGTGAGTAAACTTTGTATAGCTCAATTCATTCTATTTTCCACTCCAGAGGAGTAATTTTATCTTTCCGGTCGCACATTAGTAAACTTCGGTGTTTTATCAACAGCATATTTTAACAACATATTTTTATTTCTGGAAAATGATTCTTGTTCAAGCGGTCTCAAAACTCAAGACATTTCTACACTAAGGTCAATTTGTATCTGAATTTCGGAAAAACTTCTAACGAATTTAACTCCAACATTGCCCGTCATCCAATTGTAGGATCAAGTTTAGTTTTGAGACAACCTGCTTGTTACTAAATTTTACGGCTGACATAAGCTTTGAGATAGTTTAGGAGAACAGAATCGTGAGCTGCAAACCAATAACGTTTCGTAACGTTTCGCCTGATACGTTCAAATGTATGAAAAAGAAGCTTCAGGACTATGGTATCCATGTCCCGCCCGGGAACAAAGGAGAGCTTTCAGGGGCGGGAATTATGGCGAATTTCGAATGGGATGAAGAGTCGGCTCTCACCATTACAATCAAGGAAAGGCCTTTTTTCGTCAGCTGTGAGATTGCAGCATCTAAATTAAAACAATTCGTAGTAGAATGCAATGGTTCGTGAGGAAAAGTTCGGGATTAAGAATATGGGCGAAAGAAAACTGGATGCTGAAGGCTGCCAGGGGATTCGGTTTAAAAATGTGACTCCTGAAGTGTTTTCCTGTATGAAGAAAAAACTCCAGAACTATGGGGTCGGAATTTCATCTGGAAATTCCGGAGTGCTTGAAGGAAATGGAATAGTTGCCCACTTTAGCTGGGACGGGGAGGCAAACCTGGTAATTGAGATCAAAGAAAGGTCTCTGAATACCTACTGTGGGCAGGTAAGCGGAAAACTGAGGTCTTTCGTGCGCGAATGTCAGGGATTATGAAAGAAGATCAGGCTCTCCAATAATAAAGATCTGTCATTAGATAGTTCCAAAATTTCGAAATATAATTACGATATTCTAAGAATTTGAGACCTCGCAAATCTTTAACTCCCTTTTCTTCTTATCAAGCAATTATGGGCGTTTCCCACAAGATCGAGTCTTCCTGCCTTTTCCAGAGCTTCATACACAAGTTCGTAATTTGCAGGGCTCCTGTAGTGCATAAGGGCTCTCTGCATTGCTTTTTCTTTTTTGTTTTTTGCAACATACATTTTTTTGCCTGTGAAAGGATCAAGCCCTGTATAATACATGCAGGTCGCTACTGTCATAGGGGTTGGGGTAAAGTCCTGTACCTGTTCTGTATAGCCTCCATGGTCTCGCACATATTCTGCCATTTCGATCATATCTTCAAGAGTGCAGCCCGGATGCCCTGACATCAGGTAGTTTACAATATACTGTTCTTTGCCGTATTTTCTGTTGAGGCCAGCAAATTCTCCGGCGAATTTTTCGTAGGTTTCCCTTCCTGGTTTGCACATTGCATTCGTGACCCTTTTTGAGAAATGTTCAGGTGCGATCCGCAGTTGTCCGCTGATATGGTGGGCGCAAAGTTCTTCGAGGTATTCGTTATCCTCAAGAGCCAGGTCGTAGCGCACTCCGTAGCCTGTGAATACCTGCTTGACTCCTGGAAGTTCGCGCAGGCGGCGCATGAGTTCGAGCAGCTTTTTGTGGCTAGTATTCAGAGCAGGGCAAATTCGAGGGTAAAGGCAGGATTTGTCGAGACAGACTCCTTTCTTCCCCCAGGTTTTACATTCCATTCCGTACATGTTGGCACTTGGACCGCCGACTCCGTTTATAATGCCTTTGAAGTCTGGCTTTCGTGTAAGTTTTTTTGCCTCACGCAGGACTGACTCAATACTGCGGCTTGCAATCATGCGCCCCTGATGCTGTGTAATGGCGCAAAAGGCACAGCCTCCAAAGCAGCCCCTGTGCGTTGTCAGGGATAACTTTACCATTTCCAGGGCAGGGACAGGTTCTTTATAGGAGGGGTGAGCCTCGCCCGTGAAAGGCAGCTCGTATACATGATCCATTTCAGCTTCTGTCAGAAGCCGCATAGGCCTGTTCTGCACGATGACAGTTTTTGGGTGAGGCTGGACAACACCTTTTCCAGTAACAGGGTTATGTTCCAGGAAATGCATGCAAAAAGCCTTTGCAAAAGCTTCTTTATCCTGAGAAACGTCTGAAAAAGAAGGAATTTCAACATAATCCTTGAAAAATTCTGATGCTTTTTCACATACTTCGAAATCTTTCTCTTTGTATATATCCTGTTGTTTATCCTTCTCTTGTTTGTTCTTCTCTTGTTTGTCCTTCTCTTGTTTGTCCTTCTCTTGTTTATCCTTCTCTTGTTTATCCTTCTCTTTGACTCTTTCTTTGAGTTCTTTCCAGGCTTTAACTTCCATCTTCCAGGCCGTGCCCGGAATGCCCCTGATCTCCCTGATATCTTCCCCTGCCTGCAACCTTCTTGCAAGCTCTACAATTTGAAGTTCTCCCATACCGTAAATAACGAGATCTGCAGGTGCATCAGCCAGAATTGATTGCCTAACCTTATCCGATAGATAATCGTAATGTGCTAAACGCCGCAGGGAAGCCTCAATGCCCCCCAGTACAATTGGCACCCCGGGAAAGGCTTCTTTTATTTTATTAGAGTAAATAATCACAGCTCGACTTGGGCGAAGTCCTGCTTTGCCCCCAGGAGAATAAACATCCTTATCCCGCGGTTTCAGACCTGGAGTAAGGTTGCTGACCATGGAGTCAGTGTTTCCAGCGCTTAATGAAAAGAAAAGCCTGGGCTTTCCAAGTTTCCTGAAGTCCTCTGAATTATCCCATCTGGGCTGGGCAATGATGCCAACCAGGAAGCCAGCATCTTCAAGAACTCTTCCAATGATTGCAGTCCCGAAACTGGAATGGTCCACATAGGCATCTCCGGTGACAAGAATAATGTCAAGTTCCTTCCAGCCTCGGGCTTTTACTTCCTCAGGAGTCATTGGAAGGAATTCTGATGCAGGTATGCGTGAAGAAACGTGTTTTTCGGACTTCTTTTCTCTTTTTTCCTGCTTTTCCCTTGTTTCTACCGGGGGTTTTACATTTGCCTGTTCGGATTTTTTCCTGGGCTTCGCTCCTGATTCCAATTCGTCTCTTGCTTCGAGTCCCGCCTCTGCTTTTTTTGGGGCAAAAAAGCCGGTTTTTCTGCCTGACTTTTCTTTATCCGATTTTTCTATGCTGGATTTTTTGTTTTTTTTCGGAAATGCTGTGTCTTTCGCCATAATCTGTTTTCGAGCTCCTCATTTTTCTCGATTCCCAGTTAGACAGGTACTAGAGTTATTTTCATACCCGAGCTGTCTTTTCAGGGTTCCCTATATCTTTTTTATACTCCCATCATCATTTTTAACATCGTGTATGAGGCCATAATCTGGTTGTTTCCATCCCTGTCCGTAGGGGCTCCATGTCCAGAATATAGGTTCTTCACATCTAGTTTTGTGAGTTTTTCAACTGAGCCAAGCATTTTGTCGGGTTCTGAACCTTCAAAATCCATTCTTCCAAACCCTCCACCCGGAAATACAGTGTCCCCAGAGAAGAGACTTTTTGAGACTGTTTCATAGAGGCAGATACTCCCCATCGAATGGCCTGGAGTATGAATCACTTCAAGGTATTCCCCATTTCCTATGGCAATTTTGTCCCCTTCTTCATATGTAATTGTGGGCTTGACAGCAGGTGCACTGTTTCCGAAGAGCACGGATACACTAAGGTATTCATCGTTTACGCCTTCCAGGTCGGCTTTGTGCACTCCTACTTCTGCACCGCTCTTTTCTGCAATTGCTGCTGCTGCAGCTGTATGGTCGTAATGGCAGTGAGTCAGAATAATGAGCTCCAAATCTGTAAGCTTGATGTATTTTTCCAGTTGTTTAATGATCAGGTCACTATTCATGCCCGCATCGATCAGAACTTTCCCATTTACCAGATAGACACTGGAATCGTAAGCTGTAGGGCAAATATACCGGACTTCCATCTTTTTTCCTCCTTTATTCCTATTTTCCTCTATCCTTTTTTCATTTCTTTCTTACTTTTTCCTTACACTTTTTTGCATTCTTTTCATCGATTACTTTGTCTTTAATGCGTAAGTCTGAGAATTTCAGATGTTAAAAGCCCTGCGCGCGTTTTCAGTAGCTAATTTAGCAATCTCTGCCGGCTCCATATCCTTAAGTTGCGCTACCGCAGGAATTGAATCCACTATAAAGGCAGGTTCGTTTCTGCCTTTGCGTGAAGAAAGATAGGGACTGTCGGTTTCCAGAAGCAAGTTTTCAGGTGGCACCTCGGTTGCGAGAACCTGATGATGCTCGGAAAAACAGACAAGAGTTGCCAGGGAAATGTAGTATCCCATATCCACTATTTCCCGCATTGTCTCAACAGAGCCGCTGTAACAGTGGTAGATAACTGTATCTACACCCTTTATTAGTTTCAGAACTTCAGCTTCAGCCAGCCGGGCGTGCACCACAAGGGGTTTGTCCAGATCTTTTGCAAGCTCGATTACTTTTTCGAATGACGCTGTCTGCTTTTCACGTTCCTCATTTGTTTTGCAGTCCTGAAAATCCAGGCCTGCTTCCCCAATACCTGCTGCTTTTTCTGCATTAGCTTCAATCTGGGCAAGGATAGCATTTATTTCTTTATCATCGCCTTCCCTGCCAATATCAGGGCTCAGGCCAAGTGTTGCATGAATATCTCCATACTTTTCCGCAAGTTCAAGACTCATGCAGTTGCCCTTAAGGGAAATTCCGGAATTGATCATTCCGACAACTCCTGCATCCCTGGCTCGGAGAATAGTCTCTTCCCGATCGCGGTTGAATTTAGGAAAATCAAGGTGACAGTGAGAATCAATAATTGGATAAGGCATGGATTTGTATTCCATCTCATTTTATTTTACTTTTTATACGTTATTTGGGAATACAAACCTGAAAAACGAATAGGCACTAATCCTTATCCTACCTTTTGTCTTTTAACTGTACTATGAACTATACTTTGGACTATACTTCGGACTATAGTCTTCGGGTTCTTTTAGCCAGTTCTGTCAGTTTCATATTAGTTCTGTCAGTTTTATCTTTTTGCTTCTTTTTTATACAGCAGGTTCATGGCGTTCACAAGGGCTTCTACAGAGGCCATTACTATATCCGGGTTTGCGGATCTCGCAGTTACAATTCTACCCTGTTCGTTTTCGAGACCTATGTATACATCTGCAAGGGCATCTGCTCCTCCGGTAATGGCATCAATTCTGAAATCCTGGAGCTTGAAGTGGTTAGTCTCTCCGAGGATGTCCCTTACGGCATTAAGGGCTGCATCTACTGGGCCAACCCCAACTCTTGCTGCAATAACTTCTTTGCCATCGATTTCTGCCTTAACAACGGCTGTGGGCGTGAGGAGATTTCCGGTCATTACGGATACTTCTTTGAGTTTGATCAGTTCCTCATCGGAACTTGCTTTTCCAAGTACTGCGGAAGCAACCGCATAAAGGTCGGCATCGGTTATTTGTTTGCCTTTGTTTGCAATCTCTTTGATTCTGGAAACAATTTCATCGAGTTGCTTATCATTGCTTATTATTCCGGCAGATTCCAGGGACTGCTTGACTGCATGTTTGCCTGTATGTTTGCCGAGGACAATACGCCGTCTGTGACCTACCATTTCCGGAGTCATTATCCCAGGTTCGAAAGTATCGGATCTCTCAAGCACTCCCTGGCTGTGGATTCCCGATTCGTGGGAAAAAGCATTTTGGCCGACCACAGGAGTGTTTGGAGGAAGCCTGATTCCAGTATAGTTTTCAACCATTTTCGAGCTTTCTACAAGGTATTCTGTCCGAATATTCGTTTTTGCCCCGTAAATTGCCTTAAGGCTCATGACTGTCTGGGAAAGGTCGGCATTTCCTGCTCTCTCTCCTATCCCATTTATCGTGACCTGTGCCTGGGATGCGCCTGCCTCGATGGCCATGAGGCTGTTTGCTACCGCAAGCCCGAAATCATTATGGCAATGCACATCGATGGGAATTGTTATTTCGGCTGCGATGTCCTTTATCTGCCTGTACATCGCGGACGGAACCATAATCCCAACGGTATCTGGTACGTTAATGATATCGCACCCTGCTTCCTGGACCGCCTTGAAAACCTTCATTAGATACTCAGGATCAGTCCTTGTAGCGTCCATTGCAGAAAACATGCACTTCAGTCCGTGATCTTTGATGTACTGGACAGCTTCCACAGCCAGTTGGATGACTTCGTCCTGGCTTTTTTTGATAGTATATATCCTTTGTACATCTGAGGTAGGGACGAAAGTATGCACAAGGCCAACGTCGCTTTCAAAACAGGCATCGATATCTTTTTTCAATACACGAGCAAGTCCACAGACTACAGCGTCCAGCCCGGCATTAGAAATCGATTTTACGGATTCTTTATCTCCTTCTGAGGAGATGGGAAATCCAGCTTCTATTATGTCTACCCCGAGTTTGTCAAGTTGACGGGCAATTTCCAGCTTCTGTGTAGAAGTCAGGGATACCCCGGGGGTTTGTTCTCCGTCACGCAGTGTTGTGTCAAAAATAGTTACTGTTTTATTCTGCATGGGTTCGATGTAAAAATCGATCCCTTCTTTCGGTTCTTACAGTCATAGTAATCACCTATAAGGATGTTCATTTCTGGTATATAAATACCATGTGCGTTTGTGAATGCTTTACTGAAATTTAACTTTTCGAGCTTCGGGTGAGGAAAATTATTTATACTAGATGCCCTATTCTAGGGTTGCTTCTAGGGTGTCACAAGACATCTAAGAGGTAAAAAACGAGACTTGAAAAACGGGACTTGAAAAACGAAGTTTAAAAGGTGCCGAAAAACGGAATCTGAAAAACGAAATCAGATGGTGCCTGAAGGCGTTGTTTGCTAAAACAACGGCTCATAAAACGGACAAAGTTAAGGATTCGAAAGTACAACTCTTTTGAAATCTTTTTAACTACTCTATTTCCCTCTTTCAAATTTGTTCAATCTCCTTCGCGGGAGAACATTTATATACAAGAAAAGCATAGTATATTGTCCTCACATAACTCAAAAATGTGTGGGGCGGTAATACAAAGCTATATATACAAGAAACGTCTTATATGTATCCCTCACACAAAGCAATTGTGTGGGTTGATTACGAATCTCTTTCATCTTTTAATGGAGCCAGGAGTTTTTTCCTGTCTGACGAGGATTTTGTCGGTTCGGTTAATTCTGGTTGGTAGTTGTTTTACAAAAAACATCTATCGCGAAACCTAAGAATAACTGAATTGATAGTTGTTAGTGCAAGTTTCTGCGACCAATATCTTTTAAGTGTGTCATAACAATTCTGGTTGATCCTGCCAGAGGTTACTGCTATCGGTGTTCGCCTAAGCCATGCGAGTCATATGTTCTTCGTGAACATGGCGTACTGCTCAGTAACACGTGGATAACCTGCCCTTGGGTCCGGCATAACCCCGGGAAACTGGGGATAATTCCGGATAACGCACATATGCTGGAATGCTTTATGCGTCAAATGGATTCGTCTGCCCAAGGATGGGTCTGCGGCCTATCAGGTAGTAGTGGGTGTAATGTACCTACTAGCCGACGACGGGTACGGGTTGTGAGAGCAAGAGCCCGGAGATGGATTCTGAGACATGAATCCAGGCCCTACGGGGCGCAGCAGGCGCGAAAACTTTACAATGCGGGAAACCGTGATAAGGGGACACCGAGTGCCAGCATCATATGCTGGCTGTCCGGGTGTGTAAAATACACCTGTTAGCAAGGGCCGGGCAAGACCGGTGCCAGCCGCCGCGGTAACACCGGCGGCCCGAGTGGTGATCGTGATTATTGGGTCTAAAGGGTCCGTAGCCGGTTTGGTCAGTCCTCCGGGAAATCTGACGGCTTAACCGTTAGGCTTTCGGAGGATACTGCCAGGCTTGGAACCGGGAGAGGTAAGAGGTACTACAGGGGTAGGAGTGAAATCTTGTAATCCCTGTGGGACCACCTGTGGCGAAGGCGTCTTACCAGAACGGGTTCGACGGTGAGGGACGAAAGCTGGGGGCACGAACCGGATTAGATACCCGGGTAGTCCCAGCCGTAAACGATGCTCGCTAGGTGTCAGGCATGGCGCGACCGTGTCTGGTGCCGTAGGGAAGCCGTGAAGCGAGCCACCTGGGAAGTACGGCCGCAAGGCTGAAACTTAAAGGAATTGGCGGGGGAGCACAACAACGGGTGGAGCCTGCGGTTTAATTGGACTCAACGCCGGACAACTCACCGGGGGCGACAGCAATATGTAGGCCAAGCTGAAGACTTTGCCTGAATCGCTGAGAGGAGGTGCATGGCCGTCGCCAGTTCGTACTGTGAAGCATCCTGTTAAGTCAGGCAACGAGCGAGACCCGTGCCCACTGTTACCAGCATGTCCTCCGGGACGATGGGTACACTGTGGGGACCGCCGGTGTTAAATCGGAGGAAGGTGCGGGCCACGGTAGGTCAGTATGCCCCGAATCTCCCGGGCTACACGCGGGCTACAATGGATGGGACAATGGGTCCCTCCCCTGAAAAGGGCTGGCAATCTCACAAACCCATCCTTAGTTCGGATCGAGGGCTGTAACTCGCCCTCGTGAAGCTGGAATCCGTAGTAATCGCGTTTCAATATAGCGCGGTGAATACGTCCCTGCTCCTTGCACACACCGCCCGTCAAACCACCCGAGTGAGGTATGGGTGAGGGCACGGACACTGTGCCGTGTTCGAACCTGAATTTTGCAAGGGGGGTTAAGTCGTAACAAGGTAGCCGTAGGGGAATCTGCGGCTGGATCACCTCCTAAGCAAAAACACACCAACCAGATGCCGATAAACCGACAAAATCCTCAACCCATTTCATTCAAATTTCATTCTCTAATGCACCCGGTAAGTAAATTATCGGGGAAGGACGGATTGCCTGCGCCGACGCGCAGGTCCATGAAGTCATGTATAGGTGCTGTATATTGAACGCTAACTGGACCTGGTTAGGTGTAATAGGAATTATGCTATCAGGTGGATGGCTCGGCTCAAGAGCTGATGAAGGACGTGCCAAGCTGCGATAAGCCCGGGGTAGGTGCATGGATCCAATGAACCCGGGATCTCCGAATGGGACCTCTCCTTAGTGATCAGTAATGATCGGGAACGCTCCGAATTGAAACATCTCAGTAGGAGCTGGAAAAGAAATCAAACGAGATGCCGCTAGTAACGGCGAGTGAAACCGGCACAGTTCAAACCGAATCCCTTCGGGGAAATGTGGTGTTGTAGGGCTGTTCAAACGTCTGGCGGCAAAACCAAACTTGCCTGAAACGGCAGACCGTAGAGTGTGATAGTCACGTAGGTGTAAGCCAAAAGATCGGAACATGTCCCTGAGTACCGTGCGTTGGATATCGTGCGGGAATCTGGGGGTCACCAACCTCCAAAACTAAATACTCCTTGAGACCGATAGCGAAATAGTAGGGTGACCGAACGCTGAAAAGTACCCCGAGAAGGGAGGTGCAAAGTGCCTGAAACCTGATAGTGATAGAACGATATGGCATGAAAGGATCTTTGACGTGAAGGAAGCATTCGCGAGGATGTTGTACGAGCGCCACTGCCAGTGTCATATCTTACGTTTTGAAGAACGGGCCAGGGAGTGTATCTTGGTGGCGATGGCTAACCTTATACTTGGGCAGCCGAAGCGAAAGCAACATGTGCGCAACCTTCACGGGTGAGGCACGACGTATACAAGTGCGTGGAGTCACCGGGGTACGACCCGAAGCCGGGTGATCTAGGCGTGGGCAGGTTGAAGCGTGGCGAAAGCTACGTGGAGGACCGCAAGCGGTTTTGATCTGCAAATCATTCGTGTGACCTGCGTCTCGTAGTGAAATGCTAATCTAACCCGGCATCAGCTGGTTCCTTCCGAAACATGTCGCAGCATGACCTGACTGGAGATCGTCAGTGGAGTAGAGCACTGATTGGCGGTTCCGGGGGAGAAATCCCTCACCCGCCTGTCAAACTCCAAACCCACTGTCATTGTAGAAGGTCGGAGTCCGGACTACTGGGGTAAGCTTGTAGTCCGTAAGGGAGACAACCCAGCCCGTGGTTAAGGTCCCCAAGTGTCGACTAAGTGTTAACACTAAAGGGCGTCCCAAGCCCAAGACAGCTGGAAGGTTAGCTTAGAAGCAGCTACCCTTCAAAGAGTGCGTAACAGCTCACCAGTCGAGGTTTGGGGCCCCGAAAATTGACGGGGCTCAAGTCGACTACCGATACCACGGAGTACCGCAAGGTAATCTCGTAGGAAGGCGTTGTGTTCGGGCAGAAGCAGGGCTGTGAAGTCCTGTGGACCGTTCACAAACGAAAATCCTGGTAATAGTAGCAGCAAAGCAAGGTGAGAATCCTTGCCGCCGAAGGGGCCAGGTTTCCTCGGCAATGATCGTCAGCCGAGGGTTAGTCGGTCCTAAGACGTACCGTAATTCGAGTACGCCAAAAGGGAAACAGGTTAATATTCCTGTACCATTTAGCAATTAGCTCTGACGTCTCAGGGCAGGCCGAGCGGCGTTGTCGCGCCGTCTAAGCAGCGAATCCTGTGGAGAGCCGTAATGGCGAGAAGCGGGCGAATCTGTAATGGCGTAAGTCGGCTGCACCCAGGGACCCGTGAAAAGGACAGCTAAATGTCCGTACCGAGATCTGACACTGGTGCCCCTAGCTGAAAAGGCTAAGGCGTGTCGGAGTAATTCAGTTAAGGGAATTCGGCAAATTAGCTCCGTAACTTCGGGAGAAGGAGTGCCTGCTGTGTAGACAGCAGGTCGCAGTGACCAGGGGGCTCTAACTGTCTAATACCAACATAGGAGATTGCAAACCCGTAAGGGCTAGTACAATCTCTGAATCCTGCTCAGTGCAGGTACCTGAAACCCCGGTTCAACGGGAAGAAGGGCCTGTAAACAGCGGGGGTAACTATGACCCTCTTAAGGTAGCGTAGTACCTTGTCGCTTAATTGGCGACTTGCATGAATGGATCAATGAGAGCCCTACTGTCCCTAACTGGAGTCCGGTGAAGCTTACATTCTAGTGCACAGTCTAGAGACCTCTAGGGGGAAGTGAAGACCCCGTGGAGCTTTACTGCAGCCTGTCGTTGGGTTGTGGTTCTGGATGTACAGTGTAGGTAGGAGACGTCGAAGCGGGTGCGCCAGCATCCGTGGAGTCGCAATTGGGACACTACCCTTCTGGAACTACGACCCTAACTCTGAGAAGAGGACCCCGATAGGTGGGCAGTTTGCCTGGGGCGGGACGCCCTTGAAAAGATATCAAGGGCGCGCAATGGTTGACTCAAGTGGGTCGGAAACTCACTGAAGAGTGCAAGAGCATAAGTCAGCCTGACGTTATTCAGCACAGCAGTGGATGACGAGACGAAAGTCGGTTCTAGCGAACTTTTGTGCCTCCTTGGTGGGGGCCAAAAATGACAGAAAAGTTACCCCGGGGATAATTGAGTCGTTGCCGGCAAGAGTACATATCGACCCGGCAGCTTGCTACCTCGATGTCGGTTCTTTCCATCCTGGCCGTGCAGCAGCGGCCAAGGGTGAGGTTGTTCGCCTATTAAAGGAGATCGTGAGCTGGGTTTAGACCGTCGTGAGACAGGTCGGTTACTATCTACTAGAGGTGCCAGAGGTCTGAGGGTAAGCTGCTTTTAGTACGAGAGGAACCAAGCAGCGGCGCCACTGGTGTACCGGTTGTCTGACAAGGCAACGCCGGGCAGCTACGCGCTAAGGAATAAGAGCTGAATGCATCTAAGCTCGAAATCTGACCTAAAAAGAGACCTCTTTAAGGATTCCGGTAAAAGACCGGTTTGATAGAAACGGGATGTAAGCACCAAGGCAACGAGGTGTTCAGTCCGCGTTAACTAACCATCCGTTCCTTTCACCATATCAGGTCCAGGCGAAATTCAATATGCAGCACATCTATACATGACTTTCTGTCTTTTCACAATCCCCTTTATAGGTAGAGTCTGGCGGCCATAGCGGCAGGGTCACTCCTGTACCCATTCCGAACACAGAAGATAAGCCTGTCCACGTTCCTTACTGTACTGAAGTACGCGAGTCTTCGGGAACTCTGGATCGCTGCCATACTCACCCTATACTACTTCAATTTCAGATTGTTTTTTTGATACTGTTTGGATATTTCTATTTTGAATTGTTTTTGTATACTTTACTCTGTAGAAATCTCTGTAGAAATTGTCTTCTTAATTTCTTGCTGTTTCTGTCTATTTTTCTTACCGACTACTCTTCAAATTTTTAATTTTGCTTTTCGGCAAATCACTCTAGACGAGGCTTGTTAAGATTGGGCTTTCTAATTACGGCAACTTGTCCCAGTCCCTAAGGGCAAATATCACTCAATTGGCTTTTAGCGGGCGATTTTTCCTAAAAAAAAACGTTAAATTCTTTGAATAAAAGACAAAAATGAATGGGAGTACTTTTTACCTCAACTTTTTTGACTATTAATTCCATCATTTATTGAGCAGGGAAGTTATATGAATTTGGTTTTTAAAACCGTTTAAAAACGATTCAGTGGATTACTAATGAAGGCTTAAATGTTCCTTTATTCATTGTATAAATTCCATAACTTCACTCTCGAATTAAAGATTAAAATTGATCAAGAAGCGAAACCATCGTTTTTACGCTTTTATACATATCCCCAATCATAGGCGTAGTAATATTAGACTCTCCCATCGTTGAATTAGCAGCTTTGATCATTCCATCCGGGTATTCGAGGCTAGAGTTGATCTGTGCCATGGTTTCGTTTAAGGAACTCAGGGTAACATTTGTATCATTCGGGTTATCAGGATTCAATTCCATGACAGCGATTATTGAATCCACTGTTTTTATGCCTTCATTAGTCCCTTCGATTGTAGGTTTCAGGAAGGGGTATTCTTTGAGATGGGCGTTCAGGGTTTCGTTTATAAGGTTAAGATTGAGGTCAAGCATTTGCAGCATGGATGTAAGGAAATGGATGTTCAGGGCTATTTCCCGTTCCACGAGTCCAGTTTCGTTATACGAAGACGTTAGGTTTTCTATCGGATTTGTTTCGTTGGTTGCATTTGTCTCTGCTGAAGCTGAAATTACAGATATTATAAGTAAGAGTCCTGCGGCTACCAACAGGTAAATAACATTACACCTGTTCATACAAATTCCCCTCACTATTAAGTTGGAACTTAATGGAATTTCTTTCTATTCAGAAATAAACTGAGCCGTATATAATAACATAGGAATTTGTATGAAATAAATGAGTAAAAAGATGACCTGAAAATGGGAAGAATAAAGACTTTGAAGGGGTTTGCATATCTTTTTTAAAATTTAAGCTCCTTTATATTAAAAATTTAAAAATAAGGCTCGAAGCTCTATCGCAGAAGACGAAATATTGGTAGAATCTATTCAAAAAATTTATATAATAGTATTCATTTTAAATATAATTTTATATTCATATTAATAAAAAAGTACATCTATCAGGGAGTAAAGTCCTCCTTTTTTCTTTCTTCTATCAAATCACTATCATTGGGACACGTGGGCGCGTCTAACCAGACACAATAAATCGAAACTAAAATATTTTTTCCATTTGACTTTCCTTCTCGAAGTGCCCGACGTTCCGAACTCTCTCCTAAGCTTGAGCAAAACTAAAATGACTGAGTGATGTTTCACTTTTTGTAATGCCGGCGAAGCATTTACATGCAAGGCGAGCATAAAGTGCACAAAAAGTCAACAAAAAGACAGGTCACATCTAAATCGGATAAAAGACGGCAGAGGAAGAGAAATGGCTTTATGGAAGGGAAAGAAAGTTATTCTGCATACTACTATGGGCGACATAACAATCGAGCTTTTTGAGGACATGCCGATAACGGCAGGGAATTTTGCAAAACTTGTAGATAAAGGATTCTATGACGGAGTTATCTTCCACAGGATCATTGATAAATTCATGATTCAGGGCGGAGATCCGACAGGAACGGGTATGGGAGGTCCAGGCTATGAAATCCCGGACGAATTCACAAAGCATAACCGGAACGATAAGGGGACTCTCTCCATGGCAAATGCAGGCCCAAATACGGGTGGGAGCCAGTTCTTTATCAACCTTGTGAACAATAGCCATCTTGACAGGATGCATCCCGTTTTCGGGAAGGTAATAGCTGGCATGGAAGTTGTAGACGCTATGGGAAAGGTGAAAACTGAACGCCAGGATCGCCCTAAAACCGAAGTAAAAATTATAAAAGCTGAACTGGTCTGAAGTTTCTTGATTTCAGGTCAATCCTAATTTTTCATTTTTTATGTACTGGACTTTTCGAATATCATTTAATGTTTTCAATCTCTCCTTCAGATTCTGTTTCCTAATTCGATCATTTTCTCCGATCATTCTTTTCTGATTATGCTTGTTCTTCCAATTATGGTTAATAGTTATTTTTTTAGAGTTGCTACTCCTAATTATTCCTTCTAAACATTCTTCCTGATCACAATTTCTGATCGAATTTTCGGATACAATGATAAAAAATCCCGTATAATATTAGTATAACTTCTTTTAGCGAAAACTGAAGCCTGCTGAGAATTCACAGGAGAAGAGATTTTTGTGTGCGGAACTAAAGAAAGATGGGATGTTCTGACTATTGAAACCCTTACCAGGTATCTGCAAGAAGGGGAGAGAGATTGGGAGGACATCTGTGACAGGGTGGCAAAGGCAATTGCAACAACTGAAGAAGAATCTATAGAATTCCGAGACTTGATGATCAGGAAGATTTTTCTCCCGAGTTCGCCCACGCTCATGAACGCGGGTATTGAATTCGGGCAGCTTGCAGCCTGTTTTGTGATTCCTGTGGAGGATAGTATAGAGGAGATTTTCGATGCCATCAAAACTGCGGCCATGATCCAGAAAACCGGTGGAGGTACAGGATTTGATTTTTCAAAATTAAGCCCCGAAGGTTCTCCTAGTCTATGCGCTGATGGTGCTGCTGGTGGTCCTGTAGCCTTAATGAAGCTTTTTAACGAGGCAACCCATGTTATAAAACATTTTGGAAGACGCCGAGGGGCCAATATGGGCGTCCTCAACATTTCACACAAGGATATTATTTCTTTTATCAGGGCAAAGCACCTGGAAGGAGAGTTGAGCAACTTCAATATCTCTGTTCTGATTCCTGATGCCTTCATGGAGCTTGTTGAGGCAGGTCGGATCTATGAAATCTGGAATAAGCAAACAGGCATGAGTGTTGGAGGCATTTTTTCCGAGATTGTTGAAGGGATTTGGAGAAACGGTGAACCAGGAATCCTTTTTTATGACCGTATAAACAGAGATAATTTTACTCCGTCACTTGGTGATATATCTTCCACAAACCCATGTGGAGAAGAGCCACTCCTGCCTTTTGAATCCTGCAACCTTGGCAGCATAAACCTTTCCCTTTTCGTTAGAGAGGGGAAAATCAACTGGGACTTTCTCAGGGAGACAGCCGGAAAAGCTGTCCGCTTCCTGGATAATGAAATTGATAAAAATACATACCCGATTCCTGAAATTGAGACTGCGACAAAGAAGACCCGGAAAGTAGGGCTTGGAGTAATGGGCTTTCATGATATGCTTTTGAAGCTTGGGCTGCCCTATGACTCATCAGAATCTAGGGAGCTCGCAGAAAAGCTTATGGAGCAGATTAGCTGGGCTGCAGTCCGGGAATCGAGAAAACTTGCCACAGAAAAGGGACCTTTTCCGGAACATGATAACTCCACATGGGAACTTCCAATGAGAAATGCTTCATTGACTGCAGTCGCCCCTACCGGTACAATCAGCATTCTTGCTGGCTGTTCTGCAGGAATCGAGCCTGTGTTCAGCTGGGTGTACAGGCGGACTCAGACAGTGGGAAAGGAATTTATGCTTGTCCATCCGTTTTTCGAGGCGCATTTCATGCCAAAGCTTTCCGATGTTGACTATGACTGGCTCCTCGAGCACGTCTATATGCACGGCACCCTGCAGAATGTGGAAAACCCGAAAATTGTAAGCGAAGAAGAAAAGAGAATCTTCAGGTCAGCGCTTGACATAGACTGGAAGGCTCACATTAATGTGCAGACGGCGTTCCAACGCCACTGTCATGCCGGAATTTCTAAAACAATCAATATGCCCGAATACGCAGGAAAAAAAGATATCGAACAAGCTTTAATTTACGCCTGGAAGCAGGGACTCAAAGGACTTACAATCTACAGGACTGGGAGCAGACAGCATGTAGTTCTCAGCCTGAAAAAACAAGGAAACTGAACTTTTTGGTCGGTAAAATAAATTTGTAGAACTGATATATCTGTCATTTATTTGTAGCTTATTGATCTAATGCTTAGTCATTGAGTTATTGAGTATATAGTGTCTTATGATGTCGTATTTGTGTTTAAAATAAAGCATCAGATTAAAATTTTGGAACTAAATTATTGCTTACTCATGAAACTTTTGTCCATTCTAATAAATGTTATCTTACTAAAAATACATATATATTTGTCTGTTTCTAAATAATATATGACTGCCACCTCTAAGCACCATTTTGAGCTACTAACTGCTTGCATAATTTATGGTACCGTTGGGATTTTCATGGAAGGATTACGGGAAATGACCGTAGGTTCAATTATATTTTTTAGAGTTCTATTCGGACTTTCAGCCATTCTATGTTATCTTGCAATTACCGGTAACTTAGGCCAGCTTTCTCTAAAAAGAAAGAAAAATTACCTGCTTCTTCTGGGAATCCTGTATGTTTCGCAAATGTTTTCCTATTACTCTGCAATTAGGTATTTGGGAGCTTCTTCGGCAGTCCTGCTCCTTTATACAGATCCCATATATCTGACTTTTCTTGCACCTCTCCTGCTAGGAGAAAAAAACACACAAAAAACTATTCTTGCCCTTTTCCTTGGCCTGATAGGCGTCTTCTATATAACAAGGCCTGAAGGGGGTTTTGAACATCTCGATTTTGGCAGCAGTTACCTTAAAGGAGTGTTTTTCGGACTTGCAGGAGGCCTTTTCAGCAGTGGAGTAATAATTTCGGTTCGTTACCTCAAAGACGAATATAGTGGACTTACTCAACTCTTCTGGCAGAGTGTAATCAGTCTGGTCTTTCTTTCACCCTTTGCAATTTCCGTACCAGGACATGTGCTTGCCGCAAACCTTCAAATCCTTATGCTCTTTGGAGTCTTGATTACTGGCGTAGGGGCAGTACTCTATATAAGAGGTGTTGCAGGAGTAGATGCTATCACAGGTAGCATTCTCACTCTTCTTGAACCTGTTTCCTGTATCTTTTTTGACTATACGGTACTTGGAAACCCTATTCATAGAGGGATGCTTATTGGCTCCATTTTTATACTGGCTGCAGCAATTATAATAAGCCTGGATAATATCGTTTTAATCAAAAAGCTGATCTTTGGAGAAAAGATAACTTTTAGTAGACAGATATTTTTCGGGAATAAAGAAGTGTTAAGAGCACAGGATGAATAAATCCTGTAATCCAATTTTACACTTTCTAAATAAATGTACATTACTTTACAATTCTGTAGTTTGTCCATAAAATATATATCTGCAGTCCTTTAATTCTCGACCATGCCTGTACAGGAAGATTCTTTCAAACCTTACTCCGAAGTTATAATCGGCAGCATAATCTACGGTACTATAGGGGTTTTCCTGGATAAGGTTCAGGATATGTCCGTTGGGTCTATTCTTTTCTCAAGGCTCTTTTTTGGTCTCTGCATGATGTTTATTTACCTGCTTTTCAGTCGAGGGCTCGGACAGCTCAAACTTATAAATAATAGAAAATATCTTCTGCTGCTAGGGTTTCTGAATGTAACTACAGGCATATGCTACTTTTCTTCTATCAGATATAGTGGGATTTCCGTTGCTGTCCTTCTGCTTTATACAGCCCCTATATATGTTAACCTGCTTGCTCCTTCAATCCTTGGGGAACTAAACAGTAGCAAAAGCCTTCTACCTCTCCTCCTTGCAATTGCAGGGGTGTTACTTATTGCCCGTCCGGGGGAAGTTTTGATGAGCTTAGATAAGGGCTCCGATTTTCTGAAAGGTCTCATTTTCGGCCTGCTGTCGGGGCTGTCATTCGGTATAACTATAGTCACGGTTCGCTACCTGAGGCACGATTATACCGGGTTGGCTCAGACTTTCTGGATGACTGGAGTAGGTCTTCTCATCATGCTGCCGTCTGCACTTTCAACTCCTTCTCCCCTATTCCTTAATAATTTTAGTACTCTGATGCTCTTCGGTTTCACTATTACATTCGCTGCCGTTATCTACCTAAAAGGCATCTCAGGAATCAGGGCACAGACAGGCAGTATTCTTGCCCTTTTAGAACCCGTATCAGGTATCTTCTTTGACAGTACTGTCCTGAAAAATCCACTCTATACCTCGACCATTCTGGGCTGTGGTTTCATTATCACAGCAGTTTATATTGTAAGTAGAAGGGAATAGGATTAAAGCCATGAAAGTTTTATATCCGGAAAAGACAAGATTCTGTCCGAAACCTGGGTTTTAGTATGGTATTCTATCTGCCCAAAAGATCTTTACTTAAGAGACCCTCTATTTTTAATATAATCGCTTTGAAAACATAGGAAAAGCATGACAGAAGAGAGTCTAATTATCGAGCTTAAAAACCTGACAAAAATCTATAAAAACGGAATGGAATTTCACGCGCTCGACAATGCAAATCTGAGAATTAAAAAGGGGGAATTCGTGGCAATTGTCGGGCCATCGGGTTCAGGCAAAAGCACTCTTATGCACTTGATAGGCTTGCTGGACACCCCGAGTTCCGGGACTCTCCTTATAGACAGTAACGATGTAACAAAACTGTCGGACAAGGAACGTTCCGAAATGAGAAACAGGATGCTTGGTTTTGTTTTCCAGTACCATCACCTGCTTCCGGATTTCACAGCCCTGGAAAATGTAATAATGCCCCTCTTGATTGCGGGAAAAAACAGGAAAGAAGCAAAGGCAATTGCCGAAAAGCTTCTGAAGGAAGTTGGGCTTGAAGACCGGATGGATCATAGACCTGGTGAACTTTCAGGAGGGCAGAACCAGAGAGTTGCAGTAGCAAGGGCGCTGAGCTGTTCCCCTGCAATCGTGCTCGGGGATGAGCCTACAGGCAATCTTGATACAAAAACAGGTGATATGATCTACGAACTGCTAAGGCGGCTAAACAAGGAGTATAATCAAACATTTATTGTGGTTACTCATAACGAGGACCTGGCCTCAAAAGCTGATAGGATTATCAGGCTTGTGGACGGGAAAATTACGGATCAGTGAGGGGAAAATATGGAGTATGCAAAAGGAAGTATAGGCAGGGTCTTTACAGTCAGAATTGATCATGGAGATGACCTGATTCTGGAACTGATCAAACTTGCGGAGCTGGAATGTATTGAATCTGCTGTTTTTACCCTTCTCGGAGCATTAAAAGAGGGAAACCTTGTTACAGGCCCGAAAGAAAGTATGAGACCTCCGGAACCTGTTTGGTCTGGCTTTGATAATGTCCATGAGATTCTTGGAATTGGGAACATTTTTCTTGAGGACGGGAAGCCGAAGATCCACCTGCATGTAGGAACAGGCCGGGGAGATAGTGTTAAATTGGGATGTTTGAGGGGGGAAAGCGAGGTTTTTATGGTTGTTGAGGCATTCATCCTCGAGCTGGAAGGTATTTCTGCCAGAAGAGTTACAGATAATGAACAGGGATTTGCTCCCGTGAGCTTCGGAAAGATCCCGGATTTGGAATGATACCTTGTTTAAAATAAGCCTACAGCAGTACTCGAAAGTTTGAATTATAATAATTAAATTATTGAGGGTGCTGTCCGGAAAAGTGAATCTGGCAGTTCTCTTCCAGTTCAATTTTGCAATAAGGTCTCTAGTTCCCTGAGCCGTCTGAGAGCAATTACTTTTTCTGTATTATCTTTTAAAAATTCCTCTTCAAGTGCCTGTACTATCTGTGTGAAGGGTACTGTTAGCTGGTAATATTTTACAGGTCTGCCTTTTCCCTTATTCTTTTTTTCGGGTCTTTCGTCCACCCAGCCCCTGTTCTTAAGGGGACGCATAGCTACACTTACTTCTGGCTGCCTTAGCCCTGAAACAAGCTCTATGTGGAGGGACCTGAGTTCCCTGCAGTCTTTCAGACATACGATTGCGGTGGCCTCTGTCCTCGGGAGACCCAGGCTCTGGAGCATATCAATAACTGAATACTCTTTATCTGTGAAATTAACTGGAGAATCGTCGATCATTAAAAGTAAATAATACTTTCATGTTTATATATTTTATGTAGATAAAATTGTTTTTCTAAATAAATTGAGTATAGTTAAAGAGTAAAATTCCATCTAACCCTTTAAGTCTTTTTTGTGGATATTTGGTATAAAAGCTTCTAATAAAAATCTCCGGGAAAAACCTATTTCGTAATCTAACCAAAACCTTTAAGGCTAGTGTTTACAGGAAATAGACATCTTGAAATATGGATTACAAAATTAGGGAATATACGTAAATACTCCAAAGCCCAATACTTCCTGAACTTGTACTGAGCTAATATGGATCCCTGAAGCAAAGGCGTTTTCGGAATCCGGAATCCGAATCTAATCTATAAATGTTGAAGTAAACTTCTTTAAGAAACGAGCGTAGAACTTAATTAAAATTATTCTTTTTGACCGGATAAAGAATTAAATACAATTCGGACATGTAACGGTTAAGTTGAGCTAAGGTTAAGCTTCAAATAACAGAATATATGTATAAATAGATCATAAATAAAAAGGGTGAAATGATGTCGTATATCGGTCTACAGCAGGATTCTGGAGAATATAAAATCCAAAAGATACATGCCAGGGAGATCCTGGATTCCAGGGGAAATCCCACTATCGAAGTTGATGTGTTTACACCTAAGGGATTTGGCAGAGCCAGTGTCCCTTCAGGGGCTTCCACTGGTACCAATGAAGCTCTTGAACTGCGGGATGCAGACCCTAACAGGTATGGGGGAAAAGGAGTTCTAACTGCCGTTAAGAATGTGAATACAATTATCCAGAAAGAATTGCTTGGACTTGATGTGCGAAACCAGCGGGAAATCGATGAGTTTATGATCGAGCTCGACGAGACCGAGAACAAATCAAATCTGGGAGCAAATGCTATTCTTGGTGTATCTATGGCTGTCGCAAAAGCAGCTGCAGACTCCCTCAATATTCCTCTTTACCGCTATTTTGGAGGTTCAAATGCCTTTACCCTGCCAGTACCCACTATGAATGTCCTCAACGGGGGCAAGCACGCAGGCAACGAGCTTGCAATCCAGGAATTCATGATTCAGCCCAAAGGTGCGGAAACCTTTTACGACGCTCTACAGATCGGGACAGAAATCTACCAAGTCCTGGGAAAGTCACTGGAGAAAAAATACGGCCGATCTTCTACAAATGTGGGCTATGAAGGCGGGTATGCCCCTAAAATGAGCGCGTCTACAGAAGCTCTTGATGCTCTTGTACAGGCTATTGAGGAAGCAGGGTACACCGAATCCGAAGTTACAATAGGGATTGATGCTGCAGCATCCGAGTTCTATGAAGATGAATTCTACGCAATCGACGGAAAGAAACTTACTGCTCCAGAATTACTGGATTATTACGTCGAACTTGTTAACTCCTATCCGATCCTTTCAATCGAAGATCCCTTCTATGAGGAAGCCTTCGAGGACTTTGAAGCCCTGACAAATGAACTCTGGGATACAATCATTGTTGGCGACGATCTCTTTGTTACGAACATCGAGAGGCTCTCCAAAGGTGTGGATATGGGGGCGGCAAATGCACTCCTTTTGAAGATTAACCAGATAGGCACTCTTTCTGAAGCCTTTGACGCTGCAACCATGGCCTCCAGAAACGGCTATACAGTGATTGTAAGCCATCGTTCCGCCGAAACCGAAGACACCACCATTGCGGACCTCGCAGTTGCCATCGGGGCAGAAATGATCAAGACCGGAGCCCCAGCACGCGGCGAAAGGACTGCAAAGTACAATCAGCTCCTTAGAATCGAGGAAGATCTGGGTGAGGTTGCACATTACGTGCAGCTCTAACCTTTCTTTCTTATTTCCATTACTTTTTCCTTATTTCTTTTACTTTTTCCTTATTTCCCTTATTTGTCCTTTATTTTCCTTTTTTCCCTTACTTTTCCTTATTTTTTTATTTTCCTTATTTTCCCTTATTTCCCTTATTTGTCCCTTATTTTCCTTATTTCTTTATTTTCCTTATTTCTCTCCCCATTTCTCTCTACTTTTCCTTTTATTTACTTATTCTTCCTTGCTTTCTCTTTCTTTATATTTCCCTTATTTTCTATTTTAAATTTAGAATTCGTTTCGAAAGTGTTAGAAACTGATATATAAGAAACTGATTTATAATCAGCTTCACAAGAATAAATTAAGAATGAATTACAAGAATGAATTACAAGAATGAATTACAAGAATGAATTACAAGAATGAATCATAGAATGAATTTTAAGAAATTAACAAGTCTGAAGTAAGAATCCAATAGAGTTGAATAATAATTATCCGGATAATTTGAAATTTTAGCAGGTTTAACTTCCGCAAATTGTGATAATTTCCCGCTGACTGAAAAATCCCTAACTATTCAGGTCAGGAGTTTGTCCTAATGTATGAACTGAAAATCGCTTTGAGGCAGGTTTTGTCCAGAAAAAGGCAAACCTTTTTTGCTATCCTGGCAGTTGCCCTTGCTGTATCTGTAATCACTGTGATGATGGCGATGCTTTCAGGTTTCCAGGGGGAACTTATTAAATCAAGTATCGAAAACAGTCCTCATATCGTTATCAATCCTCAGACTGAAGGGAATTTCATTCACCTCTACAGGTACACCTCAACTCAGATTGCGGAAAAAGAAGGGGTTGTAGCCGTATCTCCCAAATATCTGGGCCAAGCTGCGTTGAAGTACCGGAATAATGCTGAAGGGATTTCTCTTCAGGGAATTGAACCCGAGGCTGAAGATACGGTTTTGAGGGTTAGCAAGGATGTAGTTGAAGGAGACTTCATTGCCCTTTCCCATACGAGATATGGAATAGTGTTGGGAGACAAGCTTGCAGAAAATCTTGGAGTTCAGTTGGGAGACCGCGTAGATGCAGTCTTTCCGGGCTCGAAAACAACTTCCTTTAACGTTATAGGTCTTATCTATACAGGAACTGCAGCAGACGAGGTAACAGCATATGCAAGGCTGGATTCAGTACAGGATTTTTTCAATGAACCAGGGGTTGTAAGCACAATAGGAGTCAGGATTGCAGATCCTTACCAGGCAGATGTTATTGCAAGTTCAATTGAAAGAGAAACCGGGCTTAATGCAGTAAGCTGGATAGAGGCAAATGCAGAAATCCTTAATCTGCTGAACACTCAGATGGCCCTCACAAACGTTTTCTATGCCCTTATATACGGGATTGCAGGTTTCGGGATTGCAAATACCCTGATCACCATTGTTGCCCAAAGAACCAGAGAAATAGGCATTCTCAAAGCCATGGGAGCTTCTCAAAAAAGCATAATGGCTGTTTTTCTTTTTCAGTCCATAATCCTTGGAGCCATTGGTCTGCTGCTCGGCACTATTCTTGGCTACGTTGCAACCGTTGCTCTCCAGAGCTATAGAATCGAGGTCCCTCAGGAAATGTATTTCGGGCTGCAGACCTTGCCTCTTGAAGTCCAGCCTCTCAATTTTGTATATGCTGCTTTCTTTGCCTTTATAATCAACATAATCTCAGGCATTTACCCTGCTCGGAAGGCTGCAAAGCTTGATCCTGTAAAAGCTATTGAAAGCGCTTGAGCAGGAATGGATTTTTTCCAACAGTTTTGGAAATTTCCTTTCAGCAGTTCTGTTTTTCAAACAACTCCAATCATTTTCAGCCCTGCATAGGTCATCAGAAGTACAAAGAGATGTTTCAGATGTTCCGGGTTTACAAGATGGGCAACTTCAGCTCCTTTTCTTGCTGCAAGAAATCCCGGGACTGCGAGTAAAATCCAGTTAAGGAGATTGATGTATCCAAGAGAATAAGAAGGAAGCCCAGGCTGTCCCCATCCATTGATTATATACCCTATTGATCCTCCAAAAGAGGTAAAGATTATTACCGCAGCCGAAGTTCCGACGGCTTTCCGCATGTCAAAATGTAGAAAAATCAGCATGATTGGAACTCCAAGTACTCCTCCTCCTATCCCAAGAAGCCCTGAAAAAAAACCTATAGAAATACCAGCAAAAATATAAGATACTGGATTGGAGCTGATTTTGTCCTTTTCCTTAAAAGCAGGCGTCATATAAGTTCTAAGTGCTCCAATTATGACCACGATCCCGAAAATTGTGCTCAATGTTGAAGCCGGCAGGTGAGAAGCTACCGCCGCTCCTCCAAAACTGAAAAGTGCTCCGGAAATTCCCATAATCTTTGCCTGTTTCCAGAGCACTGCTTGCTTTTGCTGATATTTTTGAGTAACACTTATAGAGTTTAGCAAGACAACGAAGAGGCTTGTCCCGAGAGCCATCCTTAGAGCCAGGTCGGGCTGCAGTCCGGTTTCCTGCAAAAGCCAGTACTGGATAGGAGACATGATAAAGCCCCCTCCCACACCCAGCAGACCTGAGATAATGCCCGTAAAAGCGCCTGTGAGAATGAGAATTCCAAGATAAAAGGGGTCTGTAGGGGTCATTTCCAGCTCAGCATTTTCTTTTAATTTCCTTATTTAAGAACAGGCTTCTGATTGTTTTCTACATGGAAATGCAAGTTTATTCAAGTTAACAGTATCTGACTGAAAACATACAGTGCTGTCACTGATGATAAAACGGAAAAATCCGGAACTTGCGGAAAGGTTGTACTTGAAAGAATAAATCATGGATTAAGGGGCGATCATTTTTCTTAAATAAATTCCCCTCACAAAATGAAGCTTAGTTTCTTAAACTCTGACCTGATTTCGATTTCCCAGGTCTTGATGGATATTCCTTAAGAGAAATTGGGCTAAATGTAAAAGTTAAAAATGAAAGTATCCTGAGCAACAAATATTTAAAATGAGTTATAAGTTATTAGCCATACATAGATTTAATAAATTATTTCCCACACGCGTTTACAAATTATTTAGCATATAAGGATTAAGAGGCGCTCTTATGATTGAATTAAAATTACATGGTACATACAATATTTATTTTGCAATTCTTGGAATGCGAAATCCCATGAACTCCTGGCATCTGATGGACAGTAGTGAGCCTGATCAGGCAGGGAACTGCAAGCTTGGAGAAAAAGACCTGAGCCTGGCCCAGCGGCTGACACTTGCAGGAAATGAACACGGTAAGTTTTTAAGGTTTATTACGGTCTGTTTTGATCTCACAGCTCCTTTCTACTGGTGGAAGGAGTTTGACACTTATAAGTTCGCAGAAAAGAACTCCTGCTCCACAATGCATAAGCTGACCAGCAGAGACCTGGCTCCTCACGACTTTTCTTTTGACAAACTGACAGATTACAGGAATGCCCAGATCCGGCATCTAAATGATCTCATCAAAGCCTACAAATCCCGTGAAGGGGATAGTGAAGAAGACACTGAATACCGAAAATCCGTCTTCAGGGAACTTATCCAGGACCTTCCGAGCGCTTACATGCAGAAACGGACAGTCATAACCAACTATGCCGAACTCCGGAATATTTACTTCCAGCGCCGTAATCACAAGCTTGAGGAGTGGAGAGAGTTCTGCAACTGGATGAAAGAGACGCTGCCATACGCAGAAGAGCTCATTTGCCTGGAGAAAAATGAAGCTAAAAACTAAAAATGAATCAGCTAAACAGGGCTCTTTAAAGTAGCTCTGTTTCTCAGTAATTTAAGGTCTGCTTTTCTAATATTTATTGCCTATTTTTCCATTTATTCTCTGCCTTGTCCGATATTTCCGGTGGGATACACATGATGACCCGGAAAGTCTGCTGGGAAACAAATTAATATTACAAAATATTTTACTGGTTGGCTTAAGGGATGTAAATGACCGAACTCGGAAAAACAATTAGCTTGAGAAGAGGTATAGGGCTTGCAATCTGCATGCTCATAGGCACAGGAATCCTGGCACTGCCTGGTCTGGCGCTTGGCGTGGGAAATGTCCATGAGGCAATCCTTGGGTGGCTGCTTATAATTATTGTTACCATTCCGCGGATCCAGATCTGCTCTCGGCTAGGCCTTAAATTCCCTTCAACTGCCGGTCTTGCAGGGTATGCCGAGGAAGCAGTCGGGCCCTGGAGCAGGTACTCTATCTCTTACCTTGTAGGCGGTTCTTATCTCTTTGGGCTTCCTGCTGTTGCTTTTATTGGCAGTGAATATATGCGGCAGCTTTTTTCGCTCTCCGAATCGGGAGTGACCTTTTGTGCAATCCTTCTTGTAACCTTGATGTTTATTTCAAACCTGTTTGGAATAAGAGCTATTACCCTGATCAACTATCTGGCCCTTACCGTACTTTTCCTGCTTATAGGAATGCTTATTGTCTTTAACTTTGACTTTCTCGGTTCCGGGCTAGGGATTGCAAGAGAAGCTCTGAATGGGAGCGGAAATGTGGACTCACACATAGTGTGGAATGTTACAGCCCTCCTTTTCTGGGCCTTTCTGGGCTGGGAGAACCTTTCTTTTTCCCTGGGTGAGATGAAAGATCCCGAAAAAAACGTTCCTCGCCTCTACTGGCTGAGCTTTATTCTGGTCGCTGCCATATATATTTTACTTGCCCTGATAAGCGTCGGAGCCAGTGTTGCAGGTATTTCTCTTAAGGGAGCTGCCGGCCTTTCAGGTCTGGTTCTTTTTACTCCAGGTGGAAGCTTACTCATATGGCTTATCATTATAGTGCTTGCAGCAAACGCATGTTCCTGGAACTTTACGGCAAGCCGCTTAATCTATGCCGGAGGCAGGACAGGTGTTTTCCCTGCAGTATTTGGAAAGCTCTCAAAGAGGAATATTCCTGTATCCAGCCTTGTGATTCTATATGCTCTGTCTGTTTTCGTGATTACAGGATGTTACTTCTTCAAGGTTCCTGTTACTGCTATGATGCTGCTCGTAAATCAGAACTTTATTTTCCTATGTGGCTTTATCATAATTGCTTACTGGAAAACAGAAATCGGATGGCAGAGGTGGATCTTCTCGGTTCTTTCGTTTATATCCCTGAGCTTTCTGACCTCTGGATTTACCTGGAAGATTATATATCCGATCTTTCTAATCGGGCTTGGTTACTTCAGGTTTATCGGAAAAAAGGGAGAAATAACAGCTTCACGGTCCGGACAGGAGCTCCTTCTTCGTGAAGATGCCTCGGAACTTCCCTGCCTCACAAAACACTGAAAACAAGATTTCTGGCAGTAATCTGTCCTTGCAGTAATCTGTCCTTGCAGTAATCTGTTCTGGCAGTAATCTGTTATGAAAAGGTCTGTCTCGATGTCTCAATCTCATTCTGTTTTTCTAAAGTTTTGTTGATTCGGGGAAATATGAGTAATCTATAAGCTGTGGAATTTTCCCTATTGTTTGTAAATTACCTTCTGATCTTTCGGAGAATCTTTTTGAAGGGAAACTTATAAATCCGTTTACTTACTCAAAATAGTAAAATAGTTCACCATCAATTCTTAATATCCTGCAGGAACCTGATTATATGTCGTTGATAAGTGTTAAAGAATCACCTGGAAAGGGTAGAGGAGTATTTGCAGAGAGAAATCTTAAAAGAGGAGAGATAATAGAAAGCTGTCCTGTTATAGTCCTCCCAGCTGAAGAAGTGGATGCTTTTGAGTTAACCCAGCTCTACAATTATTATTTTGCATGGGGTGAAGCCTCGGAAGAAGCAGCAATTGCACTGGGCTACGGGTCTCTTTACAACCATTCGTATACTCCAAATGCCAAGTACAGGAAAGACTTCGATAACAGCCTTTTAAAATACATTTGTATCAGAGATATCCAGAAAGATGAAGAAATCACCATTAACTATAATTTTGACCCTGAGGACAAAACTCCTGTCTGGTTTGAACTTGCAAGCCAGAACTGATCTCAGGATTTGTACTCTTCATTTTTTATAACTATTAATTATATCTTTAAAATCCCACATAAAATCTGGTTACTGTTTTAAATGATGCGACATTTTGTGCTTACTTTTGATAGTTAAATCTTTCATATAATAGAAGTCAGCATATATGGATACTTCTAATTTAGGATGCTGATTAATTTCAAGGAATAAAATAGAGAATCCAAAGAGTAGGGAAAGATGTTGAAAAATCGTAGACCATAAGTGGGAATAAAAAAAGTAATGCCTGAATATAAAAAGAATCCTGGACTGGAATGAACAGTTTCCTTAGTTTCTGAGGTAAAAGTATCAAGGGAGGGATTAAATCCCGGAAGATTACAACTTCCTGTTCCCTTTAAGCCGTTTACTTTTAAAGTGCTTAATTACAGCAGCTCATTTACCTTAAGCGCAATTTGATTATCTTTTGCATGCACAGCCTTTGTTGCATTTAGATATCGCTTTGCCGTTTTTCATAATCTTTTTGCATTTTTTGCAGGATTTGCACGATTTGCAGGATTTTTTGCATGTAGCGCAACTCTTACATATGGGGGAAGTGCAAGTATAACCTGTCTTACAGGATTTGGCAGTGAGTGTTTTTTCTTTTGCGGCTGTTTTAGTGGATTTTGCATCTGCATAAGGACATGCTGCTGCTGTCATGGATATGACAAAGAAGACTAATGTAAAAATACATACTGCTTTAATAAAATTTTTTTGCATTATATATATCCTCCTTTTTCTAGTACTTCACCCGTAATTATCTCGTAATCAAAAATTTTTCTAGTAATTCATTTTCCTACTTCATTTGTTCCGAGATTACCCTTAATGATTTGAGAATACTCGTAACCAAAAACTCACACGGAAAATTAACATATAAACATACTTATTTTTATGATATTAAAATAAAAATCGAAAAACGGATTCAAAGCTTTGTAATACTTTAGTTTCGTATCTAAAACATTATCACATTGAAAAATGCCTTAAACTATATTTAATATCATTTAAAAACAAAATGTAAGTCCTTTAAGGAGGTTTAATTAATTTATCTCTTTAGATTATCCTTCATATTCTAACAAGTCTCCTATATGAGGCTATTTTCTGCAGCCATGGACTATTAAGGTCCATCATTCCAGAGATGCAGATTTGCTGGGATTCAAGAGAAATAAGTCCGCCGCTCAAGTCATAGAATGATGAAATTTTTTATTCGGGATTTTTTAGTGCTCAAATACCGCATTTATGAAGGCCTAGAAGCCATTGGAATCTGTTTTTCTATGAGGTATCTTAAGTTGTTCCCATTAATCGTGACCAGGCATTTTCTCGAGCCTTGGCTCGCCATTTTTAATTATAATTTAAGTAAGACTGTCAGTAATGGCTTCGCCGTCAAAGAGTTTTTGTCATCGACAAGTCGACTAGTGTTCATATTTGCGGCCAGTCATAAGGTTAACAACTCCTTCTTTTTCGAAAATTCTTTTGCGCGGATCTTCTCAGCCCTCAGGCCATTTATCATCCTTATTTTTAGTTCAAATTTTCGTAACCGATGTGAAAAAAGGAATAATATACTTTTATTTCAGTTCCCCACTGGTTTGAATCTTAAAGATGGTCTTCCATTGTTAAACAGTTGATAATTTGCGACTCTACCCTTTTCAGTACTTCTTAAGATTGCGCTTTAATTTACTCGAAGCCCTCCGGCTCAAGAGGTGAGGCGCATATAATAAAGACTTATATATCTCATTCAGTTCGCTCATAAAGATATACATCGATTTTCCAAGGAGCAACGACGGATTCAACCTGAAAAAAATATTCTAAAAACAATTTGTGAGTATGCAGATGTTAATGCCATAGATCCGCTCACTCCAGGCGCTGTGAAAATCCCTCAAGGCAGGGTATTGGCAAAAATGATAGAATAAATGTGTGATGATATGGGTAAGGGAGTAGAGGAGTGAAATGCAGAAAAAAGGTCTGCATAGCAATACAATGCCTCTTTTCCTCCTCAACACTAATTGCTCATCTTTCATTCTTCTGTGTATGCTCTGAGATCCAGTTCCCTATCAGCTCCAAAGCGGCTGGAGAAATGGTCTCTTCAATCTTTGCGTACTCTATGGGGGACCCGGTTTTGGCAGTCTGGAATAAATGATTGAGCCCTGGCATCTCTTTTACTGTATAGTCCTTATTGCCTCCGGCTTTGAGAGCATCGTCGATAGCACGGAGGTTTTCTTCAGGCGGAACCTGGAGATCTTTTTCGCCATTTATTGCCAGTACGGGGCATTTCACCTTCATCAATGTCAGTTTGGGGTCATATGTCAGGAAAAAACGCATCCATCGCGATAAAAGTGCCTGGGTTTGAGCGTCAAGGTTAGCTTCAGAGTAGCCTAAATGCTGTTTTTCTTTTTCGCTCATGTTTGCCATCTCATCATTTAGAAGTTTGTGAATTTTCTCCCCGGCGATTGTATTATTTTGTTCTTCCTTTACTATGGAGAACATACTTTTCATGAGAGCTTCATTTAGGGCAATAGTCTCGTTGTTTGCCCCTCCTGCCCGGGCAATCAGGGCACTCTGCAAGTACAGAATTTCTTCTCCTGTCAGGCCAGGACCTGCCATCATCACGATGAAAGAAACATCAGAAGAATTAACTGCTACGATAGGAGCAATAAGACCTCCTTCACTGTGCCCGATCAGGCCGATATGGTTCGGGTCTATCTCCTTGCGGCTTTTCAGGTATTCAACGCCTGAGAGTACGTCCCCTGCAAAATCTTCGCTCGTGGCCTCTGAGAAGTTTCCGGTTGATCCTCCAATTCCCCGGTCATCTACCCTGAGTACAGCAATACCCTGGCGTGTCAGATAATCCGAAAGTACAAGGAATGGACGGTGACCTACTATCTCTTCATTACGGTTTTGCGGGCCGGAGCCGGTTATGAGCACTACAGCTGGAAATGGCCCCTCCGACCTGGGAAGTGTTAACGTCCCTGCCAGTTTTACTCCTGCTTCCTTATTTCCATAAACAACTTCTTCTTCAGCATACGGATAAGGTTTTACAGGGTCCTGCTCTCTGCGCAGATCAGGTGCTTTATCAATATGGTTAAGCACAAGTGGAAAAACTGATCCGGCCTGCTTCCATTTCCCTTCGATAGTTTTACCGTCCTCTTTAGCTGTTCCTTCAAAAACACCCCTGACGGATTTCACTTCAAGGCTCAGCTTGCCACCTTTATAAGTAACTGTTTCTACAGGTATGCCGCTTGCTCCCTGATCAAGACTGTCCATTGTGGCAACAGTTGAACCATCAGGTTTAGTGGAAATATTGAACAAAATTCTTAGTTCCGCCCCACCTGGGACTTTCAGACTTCCCTGCCAGAGGCCTTCGATATTCGTGATGTCTTCGGTACTGTTATCATGCGTAATATTTTGTTGTAGACTCTCCGGTTTCGAGATGCATCCTGGGCCAGTTATAGTCACAATTAATAAAACTACGCAAATTATGGTCTTACCATTCATAATAGGTCCTCTATTCATAATAGGTCCTTATTCGTTTCTTTTTACTCTTCATTTAACCTTCTCTTATTCTCTCTTTTATTATTTTAACTCATTTTCATTACAATTCCCAGGTGCAATTGAAATCTCAGCTAATCGATCGAGATAAATTTTGTAAATAGGTCATGATTAATTTGTTGAGTATCCCGGCAAATTCTTTAAGCTGGAAGTCTTTTTACTCGTCCTGTGTTTCAGGTAAAAAAGAATGCTCTTCTGGCAGTGTTGATTGGCTGTGTACTCTACGGGATGACCGGATTATTTCTCTCCCGCATCCATGACATGCCGATAACGTCCATCATATTTTACAGATTATTCTTTGGCCTTTGCCTGATATTCACTTTTCTTCTGGTAACGAACAGGCTAGGAGAGCTGAAACTCGGGAAATGTAAGTTTCGGCTTCTCTTACAGGGCATCTTTGTCCTGGTTAATATGTTCCTTTATTTCATGTGCGTAAAGAAAACCTGTTTTTCCACAGCTATCCTGCTCGAATATACTGCTCCGGTCTACGTAATGCTGGCTTCTCCTCTCGTTTTGAAAGAAAATGTTGGAAGGGAAAGCATTGCAGCACTTTTCCTGGCAATGGCAGGTGTTTATCTTGTTATTAGGCCTAATGGAGGGTTTAATACTCTTGAATTTTCCAGTGATCATTTCATAGGTATCGCATCGGGACTTTTTGCAGGATTGGTCTTTGCAGTTATCATTATGAACGTAAGAATCCTGAAAAGAGACAACTCCGAATTTGCAATTGCCTTCTGGGGAACTGCTATCAGCTGCCTTCTGATGGTACCTTTCGCTTTTGAGACTTCCTTTTCAGTGCTGGTCTCCAATCTAGTTTCGCTGCTAATTTTTGGGGTTGTCTCTGTTGGGATCGGAGGGGTTCTAACTACTATAGGCTTTGCAAATCTTAAATCTCATAAGGGAAGCCTACTTGCTCTGATAGAACCCGTAGCTGGTGTCTTCTTTGATTTTGCAGTGCTTGGAGTTGCCCTTTCAGCAGGTTCGCTTGCAGGCTGTATGCTAGTTCTTACTGCAGCTCTAATTGTCAGTTGCAGAGGTTCTTCAAAAACGAAAGTTAATCAAAGGACTTTCTGGAACTTTCTGATAGTTGGTGAGAGTTGAGGTTTTGCCAAAATTGACAAAAATGCTTTAAAAGCAAAAAAATAGATTATAACTGCTTATTTTACCAAAAAAT
>MDTP02000009.1 GCA_001714685.2 Methanosarcina sp. Ant1
CTATGGATGCTATTCTAGCGGCGCTCAATCAAGCGCCGCTATTATTCTGAGAGTTGCAGCATTTATATTAAATTATAACTTTTTTCAGTAGGCTGAATAGTTACAAAATAACTTCAAGTTTTCACTTGGGAATGGCTCTATAATTCCAGTTTCCCAAATAACAATCAAAGACAATATCGGTAGCAGAAATATTTGAAATTATATTTTAGTCATTCCTTAGCTCTACAAATGTAATAGGTGTAAATTCCAAAGCTTGCATCCTTGAAGACGCAACTTCAAAAACCCCTTCCCGATGATTATTATTTTTTTTATGTTATTTAAAACTACTAGAATCATCAAAAATATAATTTTATGTTATGTAGATGGGCAATTATGAATAAATTAGATAAATGGTTGAGAGAAAGAGAACTATTTGCCTATCAAAAGCTTTACTTTACATTCGAGAACATTGACTGGCAAAAAATCAGGATTATTTCTATCTGCCATAGTCCCAAATCCCTAAATTTCAGTATACATACATTTTAAAGCCTGCACCCCCATGCATAAAATTAAATCTCTCCCCGATTAAGTTCTCCCAACCTTGCTATTTACAAGTAAGCTTGACCTGTATCTGCTTGCACAGTTACAGGCTTAAATATTACCTGGCCGACTTTCCACCATCTCTGTCTGCCAGTAAGGCTGGTATCCATAGAACTTGTACATAGTGGCAAGCCATTCGCGGTTAGTTGTAGGCCAGTGGTCTTTATCAAAGCCTTCTGCCTTTTCAAGGGTTTCTTTAGGAATATCAAGTAAGAAGGCGTGCTCATGCGCCCTCAGTGTAAGAGCATTCCAGGGAATAGCAAATAGTTTATTGCCCATGCCCAGGAATCCACCAAAAGAGAGCACAGAATATGCTATTCTTCCATCCTGGAGATCAATCATTAATTCTTCAATCTTCCCAAGGTTCTCTCCAGATCTATTGACGACCTTATCTCCTTTTATCGTGCTTGCTGACAAAAAATCTGTATAATCTATACCTGCCGTACTCCCCATCCGGGCCATCCTTTCTGATTCGGTCTCTTCAGACATTCCTGTCAAAATTCTTGTTTGTCCCGCTACTCCTGTCTGCCAGTAAGGCTGGTATCCATAGTAGCTGTACATAGTGGCAAGCCATTCGCGGTTAGTTGTAGGCCAGTGGTCTTTATCAAAGCCTTCTGCCTTTTCAAGGGTTTCTTTAGGAATATCAAGTAAGAAGGCGTGCTCATGCGCCCTCAGTGTAAGAGCATTCCAGGGAATAGCAAATAGTTTATTGCCCATGCCCAGGAATCCACCAAAAGAGAGCACAGAATATGCTATTCTTCCATCCTGGAGATCAATCATTAATTCTTCAATCTTCCCAAGATTCTCTCCAGATTTATTGACGATCTTATCCTTTTTTATCGTACTTGCTGACAAAAAGTATGGATTGTCTCTATATGCCATAGTTCTTACTCCCTAAATTTCAGGAGATATACATTTTAAAGCCCGTGCTCTCAGCACAACTTCAAAATCTCCTCCCCGATGATTATTATTTTTTTATGTTATTTAAAACTACTAGAATAATCAAAAATATATTTTATGTTACTAAGAAAAAAGTTATGAATAAATTTTATAAAGAATGGGCAGGAAAAAAATTACATTCCTGCGAAAGCTTTCTGTCATATCCGGGATATTGAGCTGGCAAACAGCCTCAAGTACACAGAAAAAAATAATTATCTGCCATAAAATGCCTTGAAGTGACTGACAACTGAAAAGAAGAACGCCAGAGAAAAAAAATTTATTAATTTTAAGAAAAAGCTTTTTGATTTCCTTGAAACTCTCGCAGGAACATTTTACAAACACAAATGATAAAGCCTGCACAAACACAAATGATAAAGTCTGCAGATACTGAAAGAAAAAAACAGAGTACCAATTAGGTTATAACATTTTCCATTTTATCTTTTTGCAAGCTCTTTTAATCCAGAAAGTCGAAAATATGTATCAAAAGAATTCTTTCACTTAGGCAATATTTCTGTAAACGCACATACCAAGGTGATGAAATGTTCCATACTTATGTTGATACTGAGTACTCTCCGGAAAAATGTTTTCTTTGCAACGGAACCGGGCATGATGAAAGTGGAAATTGTGAAGCTTGCGGAGGACAGGGAGATGTACTCGTTGCCCAGCCTTCAAGAATATGTCATCTATGCAGTGGGTCAGGGAACCTTGAAATAGGGATCTGCAGGGCCTGTGGAGGAAGCGGCTGGGCTCTTCTCTGAGGAAAGAAAATGCCTCCAGCCTGGAGATTGTTCAATCGTCGCCCTAAATAATGCAACATTATGTCGCATACCCAAGATTTATGCCTCATTACTTAACGGTGACTATAGCATGCCGGGAAATTCTTTCTATGAGATCTGCCCTGAATTCTCCGGAAAATCCCCTTTTTTCTTTTGCCTTGCCAGGACTTCGTCCCTTTTCTCTTCGGGGAGGCAATCAAAGCAGGTATCATAGCGTAAAGACTTATACTTATTTCTGCATACAGGACAGAGTTCCATACCCCGGAGACTTGCAAAATGACAGCGTTTGCAGAGTGCAATTGCATTTGTTAGAGATTGGCATTCTTCTTCTGCCTTTTTAACTTCCTCATCGATCAGCTCTTTAATCCCGGCTTCTTCAAGCCAATCATGATAAAGCTTTTTGAAGTTGCCTTCTCCCGAATCTTCAACAAGAGCCTCAACATACTGTTCTTCAAGGTCAGCCTGGTCAGGCTCAATTTTATGTACAGTCGAGGCTTTGTGCCAGGCAGGGTGGCTTTTATGACGATGTTTACCAGTTTGTATGTGATCGAATTTCTGGTACTTTTGCCTGTAAACCTCTTTGAACCTGACATAGGCAGCGCTGTAAATCTCAGAACTGATCTGAGCCGGAGAAAAAGCCCTGGGAGTGTGGATGCACAAAGAGTCAGAAGTGCCGCACCAGGAACAGGTTTTACCTTTGAGAAATTCTGCCCTTTTTTCTTTCCATTCCTTTAAGTTGCGTTTCATAGAGTTACCTGTAAGAGTTTGTTAAGAATGAAGCCACTAAAAAGCGGTTTGGAAGAATTGCCTCAATGGTATGATGACTTGAAAATAAATAATTATGCTCATACTAATGAAGAGTAATAAGAAGTACACAAGGCATTATGAAAGTAGAATATTTAAGATAGAATGGTTAAGAGTAAAATTATGAGTTTGTTACGACCTTAACTCCGACTTTTTTAGAGAAAAATTCCTTTCAATAATCCTTCCTCTTAAGAAGGATTTGATCCATTTTTCAAAAAAATTAGGAAGAAATCTGAGAAGAAGTATATGTAATTGCATTAAAACAAGGTTAAGATTCAAAAAATGCCGTAAAAAAATAAAGTTATAAAGAAAAGTAACAGCCTAAAAGGTAAGATGGATATTATCCCACCATAAACCTTGTAAGACTGCCATACGCTTCCGAGATTTCTTTTATGGGGAGTGAAATCTCGAAATCTTTTCCCTTGATTTCCAAGGCCTTACCTCCCACCTTACCGATTATGGTGTGAGGTACATTTTTAAGGATTTCCTGCACAGCCTCTGGCTCGCCTGTAGCAAGCAGCGCTCTTGCGGGTGCTTCAGAGAACAAAACTTCATCAGCCTGCATTTCTGCAACTTCACTTAAGTCCACCTTCGCACATAAGTTTCGGCACATCTTTGCAAGCCCTGCACCGAGTCCTCCAAGAGAAAGATCATGAGCCGAACTGAGTTTTCCACTCTTGACGGCTTCAATTACGGCTTTTATTATTGTTGGGGCATTTTCCGGGACTTGAGGCACTTTTCCGGAGTTTTCGGCTCCAATGCATGCATAATACTCCGAGCCTCCCATTTTCGGAGTTGTTTCTCCTACCAGAATAATGCTGTCTCCGGATTTTGCAAAGAAACCTGAAGGAAGGGGAGTTTCGAGATCTATTTTCCCTATCACCCCTATTGAGGGAGTCGGGAGAATTGCAGTCTTGAATTCGTCGCTTTCGTTATACAGAGAAACATTTCCTCCTACTATAGGAATAGAAAGTTCCCTGGCTCCGTCTCCAAGGCCAAGTATAGCGTTTTTAAATTGCCAGTAAATTTCCGGACGGTCTGGGTTCCCAAAGTTAAGGCAATTTACAATGGCCAGTCCTTCCGCACCTTTCACTGCAAGGTTCATGGCATTTTCGATGATTGCAGTCTTTCCTCCAGAATAAGGATCAAGCAGTGTAGCTCTGGGCTGGCAGCCACAGGAAAGTGCAATTCCTTTTTTATCTGTAATCCTGAGCACGCCTGAATCTTCTCCAGGCTTGACTACTGTCCTGAGTTGGACTTCATGGTCATACTGTCTGTAAATCCATTCTTTTGAGGCAATGTTATAGGAGGACAGAACTTTCAGGAAAGCAGCCTTCAAATCTTCCGGAGTTTCAGGTTTTTTACCTTCTTCCTCCATCCTGGGAGCAGGTGCTATTGAAGGCTTCTCGCAGGTCGGGGCTCCACCTGTAAGGAAACCTATAGGCAGATCGGCAACGATTTCTCCTCTGAACTCAACTGTATACATGGGCTCTTCTGTCAGATACCCAACTACAGCTCCATTAAGGTCATACTTTTCTGCTAGAGCGAGTACGGCATCGACGTCTTCAGGAGCTACTTCAAAAAGCATGCGCTCCTGAGATTCGGCAAGCAGAATTTCATAAGCGTTCATATTGGGTTCGCGCTGGGGTACCGAATCTGTAATGATGCGGGCTCCGAGTCCTCCCTTTGCAGCCAACTCCGAACTTGCTCCTCCCAGACCCGCGGCTCCAAGGTCCTTGCATGATTTTACATAGCCCTTGTATATGGCTTCCAGAGTCATTTCTATTACAAGTTTTTCGGTATATGGATCCCCTACCTGGACACTGGGGCGGTCTTCGGCTTCGGCTGATTCGGAAAGATCCCTAGAAGCAAAGGATGCTCCACCAAGTCCGTCTTTCCCGGTACTGGAGCCTGCAAGCACAAGCTTGTTTCCGGCTTTCTGGGAGCGGGCAGTCATGATATTTTCTTCCCGACAGAGCCCTACCGCGACAACATTTACCAGCGGATTTCCACTATATTTCCTGTCAAAGAAAGTCTCACCATTGACCACAGGCACTCCTATGCAGTTTCCGTACCCTGCAATTCCCTTAATGATTTGCTCGAAAAGGAAGAGATTTTTTGGGGTGTCCAGAGGCCCGAAATAGAGAGGGTCCATTAGGGCTATAGGGCGGGCTCCCATGGAGATTATATCCCGTACAATGCCTCCTATACCGGTAGCTGCTCCGTTGTAAGGGTCTACATATGAAGGGTGATTGTGACTTTCCATGCCTATGGCAAGCACGTATCCGTCTTCGAATTTAATTATTGCAGCGTCATCTCCGGGGCCGATAATTACGTTTTCACCCGTGGTAGTGAAGGTTTTCAGGAGAGGGGCACTTGAGCGATAGGAACAGTGTTCACTCCATAAGTTTAAAAAGCAGCCCTGCTCTACCAGGGTAGGTTCTCGCCCGAGTTCTTTTTTAATGATCTTCAGATCTTCTTCAGGTAACATTGCCTTGCCTCTGATTATTAAGCCTCTTTTGGATTCCAAAGATTCAGTTTCTCTGATAATGATTCCGTCAATTTTCAGGGTTTTTAGTGTAGCATTAACAGACTATGCCGACATAAAGGGATAAGGATTAGATAAATATTTCTTTGTCAGCAGAGTTGCACCACCCGAGTTTCGCTTCCCGAGTTTCGCTTCCCGAGTTTCGCTTCCCGAGTTTCGCTTCCCGAGTTTCGCTTCGGGAGCACGAGGTCCTTCTCGCTTCGCTCGAGAGGACTAATTTATAACAACAGTTATTTTGTGTCTTCCGTGCTTTTCTAAGTTAAATTTTGGAGTAGTTTTTTCCTACAGTCGGTGTTTTCCTGCTCATGAAGCCTGAAATGAATTAAGCGTAAATATTTACTTTTGAGACTTCGGTTATTTCCTTAAAAAATATTGAATCGGATAAAAAGAGGTGGTCCACCAGTAGTCGATTGATATTATTCCAAAATAATCGAAATCCAGCTTCTACTCTTTCTTTTCCTGCATTTTTGGCGCTGCTGGGGTCAGCCAGCATTGCGAGCACATTAACACAAGCTGAAGCCATGTTGGAGAGTAAGTTATGAAAACATCAATCACATATCAGTGGACGACCTAAAAAGAGACAAATGAAATAAAAAGTAGATATAATTAAAATAAAGTGGATAAAAATTAGATTTGCTGGATCATTTTTTCCACTTTTACTCCGGTTTCTGTAAGGGAGTACATTTCTTCCTTTTTTGCAATTAATTCTTTCTCCTCAAGCTCATCGAGGGTCTTTGCGATAGTTGGATATACGACTCTTAGAGTCTTGGATATTCTTTTTCCTTCCATTTCTCCTTTTGAGGAAAGTAAGGAGAGCACTTTTTGCCTGACATTATTTCCGTTCACAAAACCTATTAATTCGTTCATAAGAAGCCCCCGGGCATGTATTACTTAATTCCGGATAATTTTATACCAGTATATTTATATAATATAAGTATATATATATGTAATTAGACCGATTATAGAAAGATGGAATTCAAGATATATTTAATTTCTTGCTGGCTAAGAGAAGCTTTTTCCGGCAAAAAAGAAGATTTCCGGGTTTTTCCTTTCCAGTTTGAGCATGATATTTCTGGGAAGTTTAGCTCTTGTATGATCCAAAGCAGGGTTCCCTCTTTCGCTTGTGGCCGGCATTCTTCAAGCAGCATATATTGTTGTTGAATTTTACTCTACTAACTTATACTCTATTAAAATAAAAAATTGAAAAATAAAGCTTTGGCTGGCTTTTTATGCTGTCGGAGATTTTTGTCCATAAGCTTAAATTCAGCATAAAGTGACAGAAAAATACCATTAGGCTTTAATACCTTCATTGAGAAGTACTTTATATCTATTCAGCAATTTTTGGATGTAAATTACATATACAATGATTACAAATTCGGAGGACATACAAACAAATGAGCAGCGGAATGTGCCCGGTATGCGGGCTTCCAAAAGAACTTTGCATTTGCGAAGAGGTTGCAAAAGAGCAACAGAGAATTACTGTAAAAGTAAACAGAAGAAGATATGGAAAAGAAGTTACAGTTGTAGAAGGCTTTGATGCCAGTGAAATTGATCTACACGAATTATCCACTTATCTTAAATCAAAATTCGCATGCGGCGGTACAGTAAAAGGAAATACTGTAGAACTTCAGGGAAACCACCTGACCCGCATGAAAGAAGTCCTCATGGAAAAGGGTTTCTCTGCTGAACAAATAAAAAACTAAACTATACAGCCTCCAGAAAGAAAACGGGCCTGAGAAATCAAAGTCGGGTTTCTAGGCTCGGAGTTGTATAATTCTTACCAATTCTCGGTAGCATGCATTTTTGATGTGGTGCATCGAGGGAGACATAGTTTATACTTGGAAAATTAAAAACAAGTACACTGTGTATTGAACTTCAATCTATTTATTCAGGCACTGGTCTCCCATGAAAACAACTTGTGAAATTATGGTACAGAAAGTCTTGCCTGCAATCCGGGCCGAGCTTTCGAGGACGATGATTTTAGAGCATAGGTGCACGCAGCAGGATGTGGCGGATACTCTGGAACTCTCAAGGGCTGCGGTATCCCAATACGTGAGTGAAAAGCGTGGGGCTGAAGTTGATTTTTCTGAGGAGACGCAAAACGAAATTCGAAAATTTGCACTCATACTTTTAAACGGAGGCTTATCTTCTCAGGAAAAGGCAAAAGGCATGTGCGATATTTGCAGCTTTGTTCAGAACTCCGGCTGGCTGTACAGGAATGCTCCTGAAGCTAAAGCCTGCATCATATGTGAGGACATGGATTCAAAGTGAATAGCACATTATGTATTAAATGTAAAGGGAAAGGACTTTGCGGACGTCCTCGTTGCCCAATCCTTGAAAAATTTAAGTCCTTACAATCGATTGCTCCTGTAATCTCAGGAGATTCTGTTTTTGGAGCATCTCCACCTGCTCTTTTCGTCGGAAGCTATGGTTACCCGAGAGTTTCCGCAGGCCCTCTGATCCCTCCGCTAGCAACGGAAAATGAAGCTTCTTTTCTTGAAGAGCCTTCAGCTTGGGCAAACATGCAGATTGAAGATATAATTTCCATGCGTTCCCGTATGGTCAGGGCAAATACAAATCTGCATATAAAAGATGCACGCAGCAAAGAAAATCCCCTACTTGCAAAGGCTCAGGAACTTGCTCTATCCAGAAAGCCAGTAGATACTGAAGCCTGGTTTTTCAAAGCTCCAAAACATGAACTCAAATTCGATGCCTTGCTCATGCCTATGGGTCCATCAGGCCTTGTTAAAAACTTTGAGCTCACAGAAAACCCGAACGTCCCGAGAAAGGTGGATTACCTTGTTTATGACACTGACGCCCTGGCAAAAGATGCTGTGATTGAACTCTATAAAGGTAAGATCTCAGCTGAACACATTACACGCCTGTTTTCAATTGGCCTGCTTGGAAAAGAAAGGAAAATCGTGCCCACTCGCTGGTCAATAACAGCTGTGGATGATATGGCAGGAAAGGAACTTACAGATCGCATAAAGGATTTTCCCCTGGTTTCTGACATTCTGCTTTTCAGCGGGACCCATTTTGGGAACCGCTTTGAAATCCTTATTCTTCCGCGGGCTTATTCCTTCGAGCTGATTGAAATCTGGCTCCCAAAAGCAATCTGGTCTGGAGAATCAAGCTGGATCGGAGAAGACAGTGAAGGTCTTTACGGGAAAAAAGGGTATTCCCCCCTGGCAGGAGGTTATTATGCCTCAAGGCTGGCTGTGCTTGAGTATCTTACGGAAATTAGAAGGCAGGCTTCGGTTTTCGTGCTCAGGGAAATAACTCCGGATTACTGGGCTCCCCTTGGGGTTTGGGTGGTTCGAGAGGGCATGAGAAGTGCTCTTCGAAATCCCCCAAAACAGTTCGATTCTCTTGAAGCAGCAGTTTCAGATCTTGCAGGCAGGATGAGCACGCCGAAAGCAGAATGGATGCAAAAGGCAAGTATGCTTTCTGACTTCCAATTTCAAACTACTCTGGATTTCTTTTTAAAGACATAATAAAGTTAAAAACAGAAAAACGTAAGTAAACAGGAACATTAGTAAGAGGAAACTGGTTATTAAAAGCAAAAATAAAAAAGGAATAAAGAGAGTCTTGAAAGCCTTTATCAGACGTATTCAAGCTTCTAAGTTTTATATATTTATTCAAATATTTCAGGCACGATGCGCCGGGCAACCTCTTCGTAAGCTTTGGAAATGTCACCCTTGTCAAACCTGAAGACATCTTTATCCATTGACTGGCCGGTCTTTTTGTCCCAGAACCGACAGGTATCGCAGGAAATCTCGTCTGCAAGAATGATCTCTCCATCCACTCTTCCGAACTCCAGCTTGAAATCAGGAAGTATGATACCTCTTTTATCCAGGTAGGGCACAAGGAGTTCGTTGATCCCCAGGGCAAGCTTCCGGAGTATGGCAAGTTCTTCCCGTGTTGCCAACCCAAGCGCAAGAGCAATATCGTCGTTTAACATCGGATCACCGTACTCATCGCTCTTGAAATCAAAAACGAGCACAGGTGATTCGAAAACAGTGCCTTCTTTCATGGGGTACCTTTTTGTAATCGAGCCTGCGGCGATGTTCCTGACAATAACTTCAATCTTTATGATTTCAACTTTCTTCACGAGCATATCAATATCGGAAAGCATTTCGATATAGTGAGTCTTAGTTCCCTCTAATTCGAGCATCTCAAAGAGCTTTTTTGAGATTTGGGCGTTGTAATACCCTTTTTTTTCCATTTCCCCTTTTTTTTCTCCGTTAAATGCAGTCAGACTGTTTCGGAATTCAGCGATAAGGGTTTCAGGATCATCTGTCTTATAGATAGTTTTTGCTTTCCCTGAATAGAGCTGTTCTCTTGTCATGTAATGGTCCTCTCTAGGGATAATTCCGAATTTCCTTAGATAGAGAGATCTTCGGAATGATAGTTTTAATATAGGAGTTATGATAATGCAGAAGTTTTGATAATGCCGTAGTATTCCAGAAGTAAATCTGCAGATCGATTCTTTTTCGAAAAGCAAGTACCCTTCATGGCGCTAATCCGGTCATTTCCAGAACTCGCAACAACTCTCTGGAAATTGAGATATTACCTCGGATCGGCAGAGGCTTTTACCGAAAATATACTCCAAATTCCCTGAAGAGATAGAGTAGATGATAACTTCTTCTGCTAAATAAAGTTATCATCTCCAGTCGGCTTTCTATTATTTTGTCGGCGGCTTCGTAAATTATATCTTTGAAGAAAATCAATTACTAAGTTCAACAACTTAAAGAAAGATTTAAGAACTTACCCCATTTGAGTGCATAACACTTGATAGTGGGTTAATCTAAGCACGCAACGGGTAAAAAAAATGTCAAGCACCATACTAGACATCGTAGAATTGCTGCTGACCGCAGAGATCTATAATCGTTATCCAGAACTGGATGTAAACGATCTTCCTAAGAATATTCGAAAAAATTATTGGAGCAGCACAGAAAAAACGGTTCCCAAACCCATTACAGCTACATTTATCCGGATTGAAAAACTGTACGGGATTAAGGACATAGAAAAAAGCGTAAGAAACGTTCCCTTCATAGTTACTGACAAGTCTCGTTTTGAACTTCGTTTGAGCGCTTTCGAACTTGCCACAGAATGGTTTGAAAAGCAGGAAGGTTCCAAGGAAAGGATTGAAAGTAATCCTGTCCTGGCCTATTACTACGGAGAAATTGGAAAGATTCAAGTTGCAAATTACGCGCTTGCAAAGGCAAAAATAAGGCCTAAGGAAGTTGACAGGGAATGGATAGAATCCCTCATAGCAGATATCAAGAAGGAAGACAAAAGCGAAGAAATGCTCAAACTCGTGGCAATTATCGCTCCTGAAGATGTAAAGCAAAAAATCAAGGACCTTGTGCTCACCGAAGAACAGGAGAGTGAAATTGAAAAGATCATGAAAGCCATAGAGCATAGGGAATACCTGAGGGAAATCGGCCTGCATGACATAGGGAAACTTCTTTTTGTCGGGCCACCTGGAACCGGAAAAACCTCTGTTGCCCGTGCCCTTTCAGAACGGCTCTCCATTCCCTTTGTCGAGGTCAAACTCTCTATGATAACAGACCAGTATCTTGGAGAGACTGCAAAGAACATTGACAGAGTCTTCTTGCTCGCAAAGAAATTAAATCCCTGCATTCTTTTCATAGATGAGCTGGATTTCGTAGCAAAAGCAAGAACATCCGACGAAAATGCTGCCATCAAGAGGGCAGTCAATACCCTCCTTAAGGCCATCGACGAAATCAGCCTTGTGGAGCATGGAGTCCTGCTGATTGCCGCGACCAACCACCCCCGCATGCTTGACAGCGCAGCATGGAGGCGTTTTGATGAAATCGTTCATTTCCCTCTTCCTGACCTTGAAATGCGTAAAAATATCCTGGATATTGTAACCAAGCACATCGAAGGAGACTTTGACACAGGGGAAATTGCAGAAATGACAGAGAGTTATTCAGGTTCTGACCTGCGCATAGTCATCAGGGAAGCTGTCCTGAGCGCTCTTCTGGAAGAACGCAAAGTACTCACACAGATGGACCTACTGGAAGCTGTGACTTCTTTTGATGGAAGGGCTGATCTCAAATCCGAAGATTACGACAGGAAGAAGTAAACATGAGGCTAACACTGCTGGGGACTGGCGATGCTGTCGGGACCCCTAAAATAGGATGCAACTGTCCGGCATGCGAGGATGCCAGGATGGGGGGAAAGAGTCAGCGCCTTCGTTTTTCTATCCTTGTGGAGTCCGAGGGGGGTAAAATCCTTATAGATACCAGCCCTGATCTCAGACAGCAGTTTCTCAGGCAAAATCTTTCCTGCATAGATGGAGTGATCTGGACTCATGGACATTACGACCATTACTCCGGATTCGGGGAGTTCTATCGGGTTCAAAACAAAGTTGATGTTTATGGAATTCCCGAAACTCTCGATTACATAAACAATTATGTCTCTTTCCTTAAACCCAGGTATCATTATGTGAAGCTCTGTGAGCCATTTGAAATTATCGGGCTGCAGTTCACCCTCTTCAAGGTCGACCATCCCCCTGTGGAAGTCCCTACAGGGGTTATAATCCGCGAAAGGGATACAAAAGTAGTGATTACCGGAGATACAAGCGCGGGAATTCCCAAAACCAGCATGGAGCTAATGAAAGATCCGGACCTTCTGATTGCCGATGCTATAGTCCCCCCGCATATCCATATCAAAAAGCATATGAATTCAGAAGAGGCTATGGCACTTGCAGAGAAACTCAATGCAAAAGAAGTAGTTTTGACTCACCTCAGCCACCTCTTCCGCCCTCATCATATTGAATCGATATTTTTACCCCTTGGATATGACGGGCAGGTCTTTGAGTTATAATATCTTTTCTATAAAAGAAGGCTCTCAAACCTGGCGAAACAAGGTTATTTGCCTATCCTGCCAGATTTGATTCATTATCCCACTCCCTTTTAGCCCTGAACTTTTTATTGGTTTTTCAACTAAGGTATCCATTTTCCTTAAGAGACTGTGATATATCCGGCCATGGTGTTAGTGTTACTACCCTGGGTATTTCTCACAGTCAGGGAAACAGTATATCTTCCTTTTTTAGTGTATGTATGTAAAGGGTTCTTGACTGTTGAAGATGTACCGTCTCCAAAACTCCACCTCCATGAAGTGGGCAATCCCGTACTTCTTTCAGTAAACTGCACCCTCAATGGCGCTTTTCCTGAAGTTGGAGACGCCGAGAATGCACCGGCTGGAGTTCTCAGGGGAGCTCCGACGCTTATATATCCTGATCTAGTTAACATATTACTTCCAGCGGCATTCCTTGCTGTCAAGCTGATTGTATATTTTCCGGCTTTACTGTATGTGTGATCCGGATTTTGCTGTGTTGAAGTACTCCCATCCCCAAAAACCCAGTTCCATGAAGTTGGTGATCCTGTACTCCTGTCAGTGAACGTGACTTTCAATTGTGAGTTTCCTGAGGTTGGAGATGCCGAGAAAGCAGCAACAGGGGGTCTTAGCGCGTTTGCGACAATATAATTCGACCTTGTTACCGTGTTACTACCCGCGGCATTCCTTGCTGTTAGTCTGACAGTGTATCTCCCTGTTTTACTGTAAATGTGCACCGGGTTCTTCTCTATTGAAGAGGTCCCGTCACCAAAGCTCCAACTCCATGAAACGAGTGACCCGGTACTCCTGTCAGTAAAAGTGACATTCAACGGGATACTCCCGGAAGTGGGAGTTGCAAATAAAGCAGCTAAGGGGGGTCTTAGCGCGTTTGCGACAATATAATTCGACCTTGTTACCGTGTTACTACCCGCGGCATTGCTTGTTGTTAATCTAACAGTGTATCTTCCGGCTTTACTGTAAGTGTGCACAGGGTTCTGCTCTGTTGAAGATGTACCGTCTCCGAAACTCCACGCCCATGAAGCAGGTGATCCACCAGTGCTCCTATCTCTGAACAATACTGTTAACGGTGCGGTTCCGGAAGTCAAATTCGCAGAGAGAGCCGCAACAGGTGCTCTCAAAGTCGCGGCAGTGATATAACTCGTCTTTCTTACTGTATTGCTGCCTGCTGCATTATTCACTGTAAGCGTAACCGTATAACTTCCAGCCCTTAAATAAGTGTGCGCTGGATTCTTTTGAATCGAATTTGTTGTTCCGTCTCCAAAATTCCAGTTCCATGAAGTAGGTGTGCCTGTACTCGTGTCAGTAAAGAGGACATTCAGAGGCGCATTTCCAGAAGTAATATTGCTACTGAAACTTGCTACAGGTGGTACTGGTTTTTCTGAGACATTGATCGTAACATCCTTTGACGCTGTAGTGTAACTTGCATAATCAGTAGGTGTGAAATCGACATGTAATGTATTCGTACCTGTGTTCAGTACAGTTCCTGCTGTTGGAGTATAGACAAATGTTCCAGGTACCGAAGCAGATGCAGTTAACTGAGTGCTGCTCAATTCTGTTCCATAGATTATGCCGGCAGGGTTACTCCAGGTAATTGTAGGAGTCGATTTCAGGACATTAATTGTAACATCCTTTGACGCTGTAGTGTAACTTGCATAATCAGTAGGTGTGAAATCGACATGCAATGTCTTCGTACCTGTATTCAGTACAGTTCCAGCTGTTGGAGTATAGACAAATGTTCCAGGTACCGAAGCAGATGCAGTTAACTGAGTGCTGCTCAATGCTGTTCCATAGATTATGCCGGCAGGATTACTCCAGGTAATTGTAGGAGTCGATTTCAGGACATTAATTGTAGAAAGTTTTGAATCTGTACCGTTTCCATTGCTAGCTGTCAGGTTAACATTATAGGTACCTGCTGCAGAGTAAGTATGCGTTGGATTCTGCTGTGTTGAATAGGTGCTGTCCCCAAAGTCCCAGTTCCACACAGTCGTATTCTGAGAAGCATCTATAAACTGGATAGAAAGAGTAGGATAGCTGCCAGTTATATTACTGCTGAAGTTTGCAGTGGGAAGTATCGGTGTTGGCACATACAACTCTGATTTTGAAGCATACCTCGTATTTCCGTCCAGGCCTATGTTGATCCTGTTTCCATTGGGTTCCGGTTCGTTAGAACAATCCGACAAAGGATATCCGGTATCAATGCACTGGGAACTTACACTGTCATTTACCCAACCGCTCCCATCCCAACGACCTGCTTTTGACCTCAGGTGATAGTCGTATTTACTTCTGTCTGCGTATTGAGGATCTGCTGCTATATCCGAAGTTGATGCCTGAACATCTATAAAGTCGCCACCTGTGTTGTTATAGAAACAGTTGCTCTGCAGTACAAAAGAGTGTGTGTCTGTAAGCAGGTTATATGTTCCATATCCATTTCCCCCGGCTGCTGATGTTCGAGTGTTCGTTATAATGTTGTTTCTTACTGTGACCATATACCCCGAGCCAGCTGGACCAGGAGAATACACATTATTCTGTACAATACCAGCCCCATATGAGCCATCAATCACGTTGTTTTCAATGAGAGCATTGAATCCATCGGATAAGATCCCGCCTATTAATTGGGTATTGGACTTAGTTCCGGTATCATAGATCTGATTGTGATGAATATGGACATTTGCAGAGGAAGTGGAATAAGATCCTGATCCGAAAACCCAGATCCCGGCGAGAGCAGTCCTGTATACTATGTTATTATACACCTCAATATCATCCATTGCAGGTGTTCCATACTTCTGGATCTCAATTCCTGCGCCTCCAGCATTTCTGGAAGTAATAGTGTTATCGTAGAAACTTGCATGGTTTGTATTATACAGCCTGAGACCACTATTCGTCCTGCAGGTTATCTTATTATTGTAAGCTTCCACGTTTGAGCAACCACTGGCATAAAGAGCATCATGGCCCAACTCGTATATCGTGTTGTTATATAACTTTATATTCGAGCAGGAATCTGTTTTCAACCCGTCGCCGTGGTTGTTAGTCAGGTACATATTACATACACTTATATTCTGACATTTTATCAGGTGGATCATGTTGTAGTAATTTTGTCCGCTAATAACGTTAGTATTATTTTCCCTATTCCCATCAATTGTAAAGCCCTGGATGGCAATATCATGGATGCCAACGCTCCTTTCTTCAATAATTGGCTTATAAGCTTCCCAATTAGCATTGTTGACAAGCTTGATTGTTGCACTGGAATCGCCTTCAAGAGTCGTATTGCTGCCAATCAGAAGAGTATCGTTTATGAAATATGTGAACGGACCTTTGAGGTAAACAGTTGTGTAACTGGAATTTTCTGCCACGAACTGAAGGGCCTCGTTAATCTGTAAGTCCGCTTCTGTCGCATTACAATTAAAATCACCACTCCCATCCCCAGAAACGTAGATAATCGGCGCGGAACTTACACACAAAACAGAAGGAATATCTGCAAGAATAAGGAAGCCCACAAAGAAAAGGATTTTTAACTTTCGATTCAACACAACTATCACCTGTTAATTTCATTCAATAAAATTTTGAATAACTTTATTAAAAAATACGTAACCGAACGCTTAATATTTGACGATAAGTTCAGATTGGGCCCGGTCATTTATTTATTCAAAATCATGCACTTTGAAATCTTTAAGTGGATCCACGTCTGGTAAAGCCATTATCACCTTCAATATCGATTTTTTATATTTGACCTGGCAACTTTATAACTAAATGATTATTTTTAACCAAAAAATAGTAAGTGTCTTACTTTTTTCTATACAGAAATGCACCAAGCAGGCACGCGACTCCGCAAACCATTTCAAAGCCAGATATGCCTGGAATTTCTTTCTGTTTATTTTCCGGTCCTTTATTCCAGGCATTGGATTCATTAATTGCTCTATTCTTGGATTCAAGTTCCTTTTCCGTTTCATTATTTCTATTCGGAACAAAAGTTTGCGAAATTTCTTTAATCTCAACATTGCTTGCGGGTTCAGAAGATATACCGGCAACCCTATTTCCACTGCTACTTCTGTGGCTGCGCCCCTCAATGCTGCTTCCATCGGTTTCATCAGCACCGATACTTCCGTTGTCTCCGGAGTTATTTTCACTTCCCTCTGTGACATTTATTGTAGCAAGTTTTGAGGCAGTTCCATTTCCATTGCTCACTGTCAGATTCGCGACATAAGTTCCGGGAATTATATACATATAAGCCGGATTTTTATCGGAGGATTCAGACTGCCCATTGTTATCAAAATCCCAGCTCCAGGAAATTGCATTTTCCGAAAGGTCAGTAAACTGGACTGTAAGAGGAGCAGGACCCTGTGTTATATTGGCGCTGAAGTTTGCTACAGGAAGTATTGATTGTTCTAAAACAGTAATTGTAGAAAACACTGAATCCGTACCGTTTTCATTGATTGATGTCAGGTTAACGGTATAATTTCCTGGATCTATGTACATGTGAACCGGATTTACATATACCGAGTCCGTATATCCATCGTTCTCAAAGTCCCAGTTTCTTTCGGCTGCATATTGAGAAAAGTCGGTAAATTGGACGAAAAGGGGAGCCTTACCCTGTGTGGTATTGGTACTGAAGTTTGCTGCAGGAAGTACAGGCACTGGATTTTGAGCAGGAAACGCTAGAGGCAGATAGTCGATATTTACTCCATTAAGAGAATATGGTTTTTCGGAGATACCATCTCCATTGGCATCAAAATGAGTCTGGGAAAAACCATCTCCATCAGGTCTTGCCCAACAGTTTCCACCGATGTAGGAGCCGCCTATGATATTTTTCCCTATAGTTCTGCTAGTATTCCAAGTGTTTTGTTCTTGCTGATTTCTTTGCAGATTTACATTTACCGTGTTATTAAAATAATTATTGTAAATGAGGTTTGCACCAGTATAATCCTTATAACCGTATTCATTAAAGAGTATAGTATTACCTGCAAAGATATAGCCGCCGCCAATGCCGCCTACATTAATTCCGACGTCATTTTTCGTAATCGTATTGTCTTCAACTTGAGTTCGGATTTCTGAGGGGGTTGCATCTCCATTTCCGAGATTAATTCCGGCTCCGCAGTTTAAAAGCTCATTGGCACTGATAGTGTTTTCAAAACCTTCCATATAGGTAATTCCGTTTTGACAGTTTGAAATTTCGTTGTTGCTTACAATATTTTTACTACCTTCCCTAAAAGTAACTCCTTCTTGACAATTTGAAATTTTATTGTTACTAACAATATTTTCAAAACCTTCCGAGACTGCTATTCCATATTGACAGTTTGAAATTTCATTGTTATTCGCTACGTTGGATGCACTACCCGTTGGTATGTCAATGCCAGATACAGAATTCAATATTTTATTATTCTCAATCCGACACTCTCCCATTCTGTCAATAACTGCAATTCCACCGTCACCATCATTACCCTTTATAGTGAAACCGTTAATAGTTATTTTAGATGCCAAAATAGTGAAACGAGGACCCTGTATTATCGTATCGTCAGGGTTACCTGATTGAGACCTAATTGTAAGACCATTGGTATATGCAGAGATTTGCTCCGTATAAGTGCCAGGTTCTACAATGATTAAATCGCCGGGGTTTGAATTATTAATTGCAGCCTGTATAGAGTCACCGTTATGCACAACAAACTCAGCTGCAGCTGCTCCGCTGCCTGTAATAGCTATGTTGACTACAAGAGCCACTGCAAACAATATTATTCTACTTTTATTTCGTTCCACACAAAAACCACCCAAATAAAAGATTTTTTTAATGTCCAAATTTTAATTTGTTATCAAAAAGTAAGCTTCTGGCTTTTAGTGTATTTAGGATCTGAAGATTATATTTTTAAAAGTATGTACCAAATATTTTGAGCGTTCTTAAGTTATAGTAGCGGTTTTTATTCATTGAGATTAGAAATAATAACTAAAATTATTTTTGTAGCCATATAATCTTAACTTCTTTATATTTTTTACTGATGTGGACAATGGAATGCGATGTAAGAAAATATATGGATAGTATGTAATGTTTAACTGATTTTACAGAGCAAGAGGTACTGGTGAGCCTTCTCAAAAACTGGTGTTTTCCAGAACATTTGCACGCTCGCATTTTTTTTAGCAATGTCATTAGTATTCCTAAGAAAGTACACGCTGTTTTTTATTGAGATGTTATCTCTATATATCCCGGGGACCCAAAACCATTTATGAACTCTAAACGTATTCGGACTCTAAAATCGGGGAAATCAGGCAACGGGCCTGTTGCTTACTGGATGAGCCGCGACCAGAGAGTAGAGGATAACTGGGCTCTGCTTTTTGCCAGGGGAATTGCGCTGGAAGCCGATGTGCCTGTAGTAGTGGTCTTTTGTCTGGCGAATGGGTTTTTAGGAGCCGTAAGAAGACATTATGAGTTCATGCTCAGAGGGTTGCAGGAAGTTGACGAAGCCCTTGCCAAAAAGAAAATACCTTTTTTCTTCCTGTCAGGAGACCCTGGAAAAAGAATCCCGGAGTTTGTAAGAGAATACGGGATTGGAACTCTTGTTACTGATTTTAGTCCACTTCGGGTTAAGCGGAGATGGCTGGAAAAAGTTGCACCGGAGATCGAAGTTCCCTTTTTTGAGGTAGACGCCCACAATATAGTCCCCTGCTGGGAAGCTTCTCAAAAGCAAGAATACGCTGCCTATACATTACGCCCTAAACTCTACAGGCTCCTTCCTGAATTTCTGGAGGAATACCCGGAACTTGAAGCTAATATCGAATTTCCTGAAATTTCTGCCAGCTCCGGAAAACTGGAAACCTTCCCAAAAATCCAGGAAAACTCAATTGAAGCTCTTCTTCCTGAGGAGTTTCGTGAAGAAAATGCCAATTCCTTCTCTAAACCTGAATATTTCGAACCCGGAGAAACAGCTGCCAGAAGAATGATGGATGATTTTTTTGCCAGGAAGCTTGAATCCTACTTCACCCTGCGAAATGACCCAACAAAAGACGGAATATCCAACCTTTCCCCTTATCTGCATTTTGGAAATATTTCGGCTCAGAGGGTCGTGTTTGAGCTGGAAAAGACAAAGGCTGATCCGGAGTCTAAAAAGGCTTTTTTCGAGGAAATCTTTGTGCGTAAAGAGCTTGCCGACAATTTCTGCTATTATAAGCTTTTTTATGACAACTTTGATGGTTTTCCCGAATGGGCGAGGAAAACCCTGAATTATCACAGGCATGACAGGAGGGATCATCTCTACACACTTGAAGAATTTGAAGCCGGAAAGACGCACGATCCACTCTGGAATGCGAGCCAGAAGGAACTCCTTATCAGAGGGAAAATGCACGGCTACATGCGGATGTATTGGGCAAAGAAAATTCTCGAATGGAGCGAATCTCCTGAAAAAGCGCTTGAGATTGCAATCTACCTTAATAACAGATACGAACTGGACGGAAGAGATCCTAATGGGTATACAGGAATTGCCTGGAGTATAGGAGGGGTTCATGACCGGGCCTGGAAGGAAAGAGAAACTTTTGGGAAGCTCCGATATATGAGTTACGAGGGCTGTAAACGTAAGTTCGACGTTAAATCATACATCTCAAAATATTCTACGTAATTTGTAGATATATACTTTCTTTTAATGTAATTTTAGCAATTGACGCTGTAATGAAATTTTAATATTTTCAACTCTAATCAACTCTAATTACGCTTGCTCGGAAACAAACCCGGACAGGTATGGTACGCCTGTCCTCTCGTCGAGTCTGGTGGGTGGGTTTCTTCACCTCCCGCCCATAATCCAAAAATTTTATAGTTGGGATTATGTGTCGTGCATATAAAGAGTGGATAATCATCATATTGATGTTTGTGCTCACGCTTTTTTGCAGGTCTGATCGTAAAAAGCTTTTGTGATCTAATTAAATCACATTTAATAGCATGTCTTCGAGCCCAGGATAAGAATATATCAATCCTTAGTGAAAGCCCACTGGCGAGTGTCTAAAGAGCACCAAATGTAACATGTATTAAAAATATAGAGAGTATATAAAAAATTAAGTTTATAAATATTCTACCAGCTTTATAATCAGAATTAGCTTGATATTCATCTTCATATAGCTCAACGTATAATCTATAGTCTATTGATTTTCGATTCCAATTATCCATTAACAGACAAAATGCTCCTACTAATATAATAGAAAAGCTAGCTTTTGTTGCTAAATTAACAACAACTGGATAACTCTTTATTACTAAGTAAGTAAGTATAAAGCCATCAATACCTATGAAATATTTATAATAATCATCCAAAGCTATGAAATACTTATAATAATTATCCAAAGAAAGGTAACGCAGATCCATTTTTGTACACCATATGATATTCTTTAGCAATGTTAAAAATTAAGATAAATATTAACTTAATGTTTTAATACGCATTCAGTTTACCTGCTGATTGGTAGGTTTGAAAGCCAGTCTATCTAAAGAAATAAATCCAATTTAAGCTCTGCTTCCGGAATCAGGCGTAAACACTTCAATCATCTGGGAAAAAAGCAAATTTAAGCTTTAATAAGCTTGTATACATATCGAGACGATGAGGAATGGACTCAGGCAAAGACTAGATGTATGTTTAATAAGATAAACAAGAATTGAAGTTAATTTACTCGTCTAAACAAAGATTATTTTGTCAGGGCAGGTGCAGTGCTAGGATTACTTCTTATAAAAAGATCCGCTTTTAGTTCGCCTGCTTTCATAAATGGCACTATTCATGTACTATATCTACAAATTACTTGAATTATCTCAAAATATCCGGTTCGAAGAGTGCCTGAAAAGTGAAAAGTTCCTGTACCAAAATAGCGATTTGGTTTCTTATTTTCGATTTTCTTTCTCTCAGAGGCTCTAATTTTATATCAGTCACCTATAAATATAAGTACATTCAATTTAAAGATTGGGGTCTTTATATTTTTCCCTATTATGAAAAAGGAAAAATAAAACACAAAGGGAGTGATATTTATGGCAGTAAGAAATCCAGTAGACTGGCTTGCACTTATACTTGTTGTAGTAGGCGGATTAAACTGGGGGCTTGTTGGGCTCTTTGACTTTGATCTTGTAGCTGCTATTTTCGGGGCGGGGAGTACCCTTTCGAGAATAGTATACATACTCGTCGCACTTGCAGCACTTTATATGATTTATTATGGTATTCGGAGTGACGAAAGTCATCCTGTTAGGAGTGCTGAAAGGCATATTTAAAGTGCAAGTAACTAAAAAGAGTGCAAAGAAAGTAAAAATAGGAGTTTGAAAAATTTCCTGGTTTAATCGCCATTGAAGGCAATATAATCAACCAGTCAATTTATTGGTCGTCCACTGATATAGGGTTGGTGTTTTAGGGGGAAATATCTAAAGCTCCTCTTGATGGCATTTTATCTTATTGCGACACGATAGTTCTAAAAACTCCAAAGTCACGAGAAAAGAATGAGGGTAGACGTTATTTTGATTATTGTGGAATAACAACAACTGAATACAAATGGACGACCAATTTATTTCACATACTGAATTAAAAATTTCGGATATAACATATCCGTTCTTTTTTTACCTTATATCTTGATTAATAGCCTATGGGCTTACAAACACTTGCTAGGAGATAATTTCGCAGAATCTTAGAAGTACCTTTTAATTACCTTTTGGTACTTTTCGGACCTGCGGATAGCTCCGTATCTGGAAGAGTTACATATTATTCTCTTTCAATAGTTTAAGTTCCGAAAGTACCTTTTCGGCATGTCCTGCGGCTTTAACATTATCCCAGACTTTGACTATTTTCCCTTCCGTGTTTATAAGAAAGGTTGTCCTGACAGCACTTATAACTTCTTTGCCCCTGAAATTCTTCGAGTGAAGGACATCGTATGTTCTGTGGACATCTGCCTGCTCATCTGAGAGAAGACCTATTTTAAGTTCTTTTTTCTCGATAAATCTTCGGTGGGATTCCACACTATCCCTGCTAACTCCGATAATTACTGCGTTTTCAGCTTCAAAATCCTTTTCCAAACAACTAAAGTTCTTTGCCTCCAAACTGCACCCTGGCGTGTTATCTCTCGGATAAAGTATAGGACTACCCATTTCCCTCTGAAGTCTTCAAGGCATATCCGTTTCCCGTCCTGGTCGAACAGGCAAAAATCAGGAGCAGACTGCCCTACTTTCATTGAAGTTTTTGTCATATTTTTCCCCTGATAAATAAGTACGCATTATTACGTTCATTGAATAATTATACAAAAATTATTAATTTATTTCATAATTTAAATAATATTTAATAAACCCTATGATTTAATTTAGGGTCAATATACATATTCCAATACTGTTTTAAATACTACCCCTTACGCCTCCAGGGGAATACTGCAGCTTCGAATGCCAGAAGAGGTCCTATTAACCATCCTGCCCAGAACAAAAGTCCGGCTACCCCAATGACTAAGAAGTAAAGACGTTTTCTTGTTGACTTTGTACCATAATCCTCGTCTTTGAGACTTAAAATCAGGGCAGTAATTCCAAGTACTAAACTCGCCAGAATTAGGAAGAGAGTAACAAAAACGTCGGAAGAATATGAACTTTTGCTTAATGAAATAAGCATCTGGAAAATGAACGATAATCCTGTGCCCAGGAAGAAAAGGCCTGCGAAGGTTCCGGAGATACGAGCAGGATTGAAACCGGATACAACTTCCCTTTTGAAGAAGATTACCAAGAGACCGAGTGCAAGAATTATCCCTAGAGGAGTAAAGATCAAAAACAAGCTCTGCCCTTCCCAGAGGTAGATCTTTATCTGATTCAACGGAACGGATATCCATTCCTTCAAAGTAAAAGTTTCTCCATATCCTATAACTATCCCATAATTCCCTTTTCCCTGTGTAGAACTTACTACAGCGTAATATGTCCCGTTTTCCGGAGCTTTAAGATCAGGACTGGCAAGAGAGTAGAAGGCACTCGGGGTAAATGCTTCATATACCGGACTTTCAGGCAGGTCACCTGGAAAAACTTTTACCCCATACCCATTGGGTACTTCAAGTGTCTCGGGTACTTTTCCCTCATTTGCAAGGCCCGGGCCCATAAGAATCAGGTCCGGATTAAAACCCTGGTTTCCTTGTTCAACAGGAACCGTGAGCCCGAGTACAATTCTGTCCCCTTGTTTCATCTCAAAACTGTAGTATCGGAGGTCTCCTGCAGCAAGCTGCCCGTAAAGGACCCTGGATTTTGCAGGATCTTCAATGAGAATTGCCATCTCATAACTTTTGCCCCCCTCTCCGAAAACCGGCACATGGGCAAGCGCAGGAATGAGCAAAAAGTATATAGCTGTCAGTAGAATCAAAATAACTCCAGAGCACCGAAATCCCAACCTTTTCATGGACAATATTCTCTCATGCAGTCGGTAAATAAGTATCAGAACAAAGAATCAGACACAGAACCTTAAACTAATTTTAGAATTAAATAATCATCTCTCCTCCGAAAGCCCTTTCTTAAATGCGCTCTGATTCATATTATGAGAATCTGGGATATACCTCCTGATAAGTTGTGCAGGCAGCACCTACTGGGGGAACACCATGAACTGCATGCTTTATGGTCAATAATTATCAATAACAAGAAAGGCTTTGCCCATCACCCCGAAACCATGCGCTGGAGAGGAAAGCTAAGAGCTCTCTATTTTAGACATGAAGCTCTGGTCGAGGAAATGATAAAACGTGGTTATAAACATCGTACTCCTCTCGACCCTGCCTTTGCAACAGGAAAAGCCTTTCAGGACGAGTTTTTGAGCTCTTATGAGGAACAGGCTCGGATCCTGAAAGAAAGAGGATGCGATTGCAGGACTTGACCCGGTCTTTTTGGTCTTTCGAATATTTATGTGCAAATCTCTCTTCGTACCGGAAATCACTTTAACAAGTTAGAGAGATAATATTCTTTCTTGGGAAAGCAGAGCCCCAGTAAACTTTTCATGTTTAAAGTAAATAAATAACAAGGCTCTTCCTGCAGCCAAATATTTCAGTTGCGGTGTTTTGTGATGGATAGCTCAAGACCTTATTTCAACCCGGAAATCGAAGCCATGGAAAGGGGAGAACTTGACGCTCTCATCGAGGAGCGGGTGCGCTACACGGTAAAATATGCGGCAGAAAACTCCCCTTTTTACAGAAAATGGTTCGAAAAGCATGGAGTAAACCCTGCGGCTATCAAGACACATGAAGATCTTCTGGATCTTCCCGTAATTTCAGGAAAAACTATTCGAGAAAACCAGCCTCCTGAGGTTACGGAATTCATGTTCAGGAGTGTAGGTTGGGAGGACGTGTTCACTATCCATGAGACCAGCGGAACCAGCGGAACTCCGAAGAGCTTTTTCCTTACCTGGGAAGACTGGGAACGTTATGCGGAAAAGTACGCCCGTATTTTCAGGTCGCAGGGCTTCGGGCCCGGGGACAGGGTTGTTGTCTGTGCTTCTTATGGGATGAACGTGGGGGCAAACACTATGACCCTTGCAGCCAAGCAGCTTGGCATGAGCATTATTCCTGAGGGCAAATGCACTTTCCCACTTCGTGTTATTGAAGCTTATAGGCCGACAGGCATAGTGGGCAGCGTATTCAAACTCCTGAACCTTGCCAGAAGGATGAGGGCAGCAGGTATTAATCCTCAAGAGTCAGGCGTAAATAAACTGGTTGTGGGAGGAGAAGCTTTTGCTGATGAGTCCAGAAATTACCTTTCTGAAATCTGGGGTTGTCCTGTATACAATACCTATGGGAGCACGGAAGGGACAATGTGTGGAGAGTGCAGTGAGATTTCCGGGCTGCATGTTCCAGAAGATTTTGTCCACCTTGATGTTTACGATCCCCATATTGAGAATTTTGTTCCTGACGGAGAGTGCGGAAGAGTAATCCTCAGCACACTTTTGCCTGCTGGGGCAAAAGCAGGGAACCTCCTGCTAAATTATGATACTGAAGACACCACAGTGGTGCTTACGCGCAAACCATGCCCCTGCGGAAGGACCCATATGAAAATCATGACTCCGCAGCGTGAAGCAGAAACTGTTTGGGTTGAGGGCGCTCCTTTTAACCGCGTAGATGTGGAAAGGGGTATCTTCCAGCGCGAAAACATGGGTCATCTGACCGGAGAGTACGAAGCTTTTCTTTATGGCGGGGAAGATGAGGGAGAAACTGTACTGAGGATCAGCATGGAGTGCGAAAACCCGGATACCTGTGACAGAGATCTTATAAAAGAAAACTTCATTCACACCTTCTTCAGGTATAAGCCTCCTCTTTATCGGGCTTATGGAGAAGGCACCTTCAAGATCGTGTTTAATTTCACAGGCCCAATGGGGCTCGAGTTGAACAAGATCAAGGGTAGACCTAAGAGGCTTGTGGACCGAAGATAATGAAAAAAGGCGCTGAAACTCGCGGCAATTGTTTTTAGAAAGTCTTATTGAAAAAGAAGTCGAAATATTTTTTTTAAATTTTGCCATTTTTTTCATATTATTTATCTTTAGCAGATAGTCTATTTCTTCTTCTGTAATAAAATTAATTATTTCCAAACATGATATTACTACAGAATGAATTGTCTATTAATCAACTCTAATATATTAGTGATTAAGTGAAAAAAACATATATAGTAATACTTACAATATGCTAAAGTATTATCTTGTAGATAAATATGAGATTACCTGGTGATACGATGGAAACAGAACTTATGAGGATAGGGGTTTCCCTTCCCGATACCCTTCTGGGTAAATTTGATGAGATTATCGAAAAAAGAGGTTATTCTTCCCGTTCGGAAGGCATAAGGGACGCCATCAGGAGTTATATTTCCTATTACGAGTGGATGGGTGACATTAAAGGCAATCGTGTCGGAACAGTTGCGGTTATTTACGACCACACAAAACGTGGTCTTTCAAACGCCCTTGCAGATATCCAGCATCACTACTCTCACCTGATAAAGTCCTCCGTGCATATCCACCTCGATCATGACAACTGTTTTGAAGTAGTTGTTCTGGACGGGGATGGCGAAGAAATCAAAGAGCTTGCCGAAGCTATAATGTCCCTCAAAGGGGTAAAATTCTCAAAGCTTACAACTGTAGCATCAAACGAAAAGATGTGAACCCTCAGTTAAATGATATGAATCAATAATTCAAAGCATTGAAAAGTCAAGCTGAGGAATAGGGAAAAATCTTCTCGGTTTTCCCTATTTAAGTTTTCCCAAAGTGATCTTCATACGCTTCAGGAGCAGGCTCTCGAATTCTATGAGATCGTCGATCTGGAAACTTTGTTCTCTTCGCGAGCCCACCATACCTCCTTCTTTTAAAAGTTTAAGGTGATATGAAAGGGCCGAATGCTTTTAATTCGTAGTTCCACAAGGACACATACGCAGAGGCTCTGGACTTTCAGAGCTTTGTGAATCATTTGGCTGCGGGGTCTGCAAATACCTTGAACGAGCCAACTATTTCTTCCATATCTTTATTCATTGCCGTATGAAAGGTTTCAAGCATGTCTTCTGAAGGGAGTAAGCATCCCTTACTTTTATCATTTTCTTCTCTGACATTTCTTCCACCTGGCGATCAATTAGAGTGAAGCATGTCGTTATTTTTCAATTTATTTTCTAAAGCTTCCAGTTACCTCTCGTATATTAAATTGATTTGTTGTTCAATCCTACTAAGAGTTTATTAAAAGAGTTTGATCTGCCATTTACAAATGAACTTCTCAGAAAGATTTGAACATTGAAGATCTCCAGTCATCAAGATATTGATTTTAATTCACAATTAAATCAATTTGATACTCGGAGAGGTATTAAGAAGGAGTCATTTCCTTTCCCTAAGTACAGTTGTCCTAACTGTTCCACTTATCCTGAAAGGAATCATAACATTGTACAATTACAAAACGGAAATACAAGAGCTTAAAAAAATGTAATATTTATCAACATGATCTATCATTTATCAACATGATCTATCAAAAATAGAGAAAATTAAATTTTAGTTAGCCATATGAAATAGCGAAAAGCCCTTTATATAAAACGGCCATTTGCGCTATTCCAAGCCAGCGCTAACAAAAAATAAGTAGCAGCCTAATAAAAAAAGAATTAATTAAAATTAAATTCTTATTTTGGAGGCGCTGCTTTTGGAGTGTCTACTTTTGGAACCAATATTTTAATATACTCTTTTGCACCCGTTTTTGCTCTTTCATTAGATATTATTATACAATCTTTTGGGCAACTAGTAACGCATTCAGTGCACATAATGCATCTAAATACATTAAGTTCCCACTTTTTTTCGTCTTTAGTAACTTTTATTGCATCCGGGGGACATTTCTTTTGACATATCCCGCAGAGAATACAGTTTTCAGGATTGAAAACAATCTTTCCTTTAAACTCTGCATAAGGTGCCCTTATCTCGAAGGGGTAAAGTCTGGTAGCAGGTTTACGAGAAATATTTGTTAGTACAAGGTTTAGCATGCCCATTATATCACCCTTCCTTTTATCTTTCAGTGCAGCTAATGCAGGGATCTATAGTAAGTACAACTATAGGGACATCAGCAAGTTTTATGCCCGGGAGTGTCAGCAACAGCGAAGGTATATTTGCAAAGGTAGGGGTCCTTATTTTAAGTCTTTCCAGGTTTTTAGTACCTTTACCTTTCACATAATATACAACTTCACCTCTAGGCTGCTCTGTCCTCATAATCGCTTCACCGGTAGGGAAGCCTTTTATGGGTGTTGTAATCTCACCATTAGGCATCTTGGAGATCGCATTTCTTAACAATTTAAATGAATCATATAATTCAGTGATTCTTACTTTAGTTCTGGCGTAACAATCTCCATCTTTTTCGACGGCTGGCTTAAAACCGAGATCCTTATATATATCCCAGTCTGCTGATTCTCTTAGGTCAATGCTGTTCCCACTTCCTCTAAGTGTAGGGCCAGCAGTTCCAGCCTCATATGCGAGTTGCTTTGACATTGTAGCTAATCCCACAAGTCTTTGCTTTACTGAGTAATTATTCACGAACACTTTTTCAAGATCTTTAACTTGAGGTTCCACAGTATCGCACATTTTCAGAATAAGATCAATATGTTCTTTAGTCAGATCTTTGCTAGCTCCTCCGACTTTGGAGATTGAATGTATAACTCTGTTTCCAGTGATTCTCTCCAATACATCTAATACTGTCTCTCTGTACTTCCAGCACTCATAAAAGAGACTTTCAAATCCAAAACCATCGGCAAACAGGCCAAGCCAAAGGAGGTGACTATGAACTCTATTGAGTTCACCAATTATCACTCTTATATACTGCGCTCTTTCAGGGATTTCGACATCGAATAGTTTTTCGACTGCCATTGTATAAGTTATACCATGGAGGGCACTGCATATCCCACATATTCTTTCACAAATATAGGTTGTTTGATTATAGTCCTTTGTGTCTATGAACTTCTCAAGCCCTCTGTGCACGTAGCCCAGTGAGGGAAGTGCTCCAACAACAACATCGTTGTCAATTTCAAGTTTTAACGATACTGGTTCGGGTAAAACGGGATGTTGAGGACCAAAAGGTATTACAGTTGTCATGTGATTCTCCTCTCAAATTGCTTTAAGCCAGGGGTGCTTTTGGACTGTTTGGTGTTAAGTAAAGGTGGCCTTTGAAGTCAATTGCTAAACCTTCGAAAGTCAATCCGAAGAGATCCTGGTACTCATTCTCGATCAAGAGTGCACATAGATAAATGCCTGACACACTCTTGGGTTTCTCACCTGGTTTCACAAAGTACCTTAGATTTTTTAGCTTGTAATCTTTGTCAAAGATATATATAAAATCGTGGCCATCGTTAGCTTTAAGGCATATCATAGTAGCATATCGATAGCCATCATTTTTTAAACCCTCAACAGTTTTTAATAACTCTGCACCGTTTTTTATTTCTGTGGCCTCTATGGTATTCTCAAGCATTTGATGGCACCTCGTTTCCTTTCAATTTTACTTCTTTTCCTTTGATTTTACCTTGGCTCTTACTTTCAAGTATTGAAAGTGCTGCTACTACTCCATCAAGTATGGCTTCAGGCCTTGGGCAGCATCCGGGGACATATGCATCTACTGGTATGATCTGGTCCACTCCGCCTATTACATTATAGCAGTCATGGAAAATCCCGCCAGTAGATGCACAGGCACCTACTGCTAAAACAACTTTGGGATCGGGGATCTGGTTATAGATGTTCTTAAGCACATTTACATTTTTATAATTAATCGAGCCCGTAACCACCATTATATCAGCTTGCTTTGGAGTACCTATGTTTAAAACACCAAATCTTTCAGCATCATATAGAGGAGTAAGACAAGCTACGACTTCAATATCACAGCCATTGCAACTGTTGCAATTCACGTGTATAATCCATGGGGATTTTGCTAAACTCATGATATCCCTCATTTTATAATTTGACTCCACTAAAGTACAGGAACGCTATGTTTACAATGGAAATTCCCAGTAGGAATGTCCAACTCAATTTGAGCATCCATTGCCAGTATATTCTTGCAGTAATGTTGTCTATAACAATTACAAGCAAGAAAGCAGCAGTTGAGAGAAGGAAACCTATCAATGGGTTTACTGTCCAGAATACAAAAAGAAGTCCTGTTAAAAACACGTATTCGTAGAAATGTGCAACCTCAATAATAGCAAATCCCGGTCCTGAATATTCTGTAAGCATGCCTTTAACCAATTCCTGATGAGCATGGTGAGAGGTTGAATAGTCAAAAGGTGATTTTTTTAATTTTATATTCAGAACAAATATCATTGCTATGAATATAAGAGGTGTATAAGCCAGGAGAGGGGTCGATGCATCTACCACTGCAGATAATTTAAAGGTGCCGGTAAGCAGGTATATTGCAAGAGCGTATAAAATTAAAATTGGCTCATAAGCCAGTATAGCCATAATTTCCCTTGAACTTCCTATTCTGGCGTATGGAGAACCAGTGCTCATTCCTCCTACAACGAGTGCTATCGAAGCTACTGTGTATACGAATATTATCATCAAAATATCTTGTCTGAAAATTAACATCAAGAGGCTCAAAACTATAAAGACTAAGTACACGACTACGAAAAAGTTTTGAGACTTATTTACAACCATGTTGTCTTTACTGAGAAGCTTCCTGACATCATAGTATGGCTGCAAAAGAGGAGGACCAACTCTACCTTGCAATCTTGCAGTAATTCTCCTATCAATTCCTGCAGCTAGACAGCCGACGATAGGAGCAACAATTAAAACAAGAATAGCGATTAGAACATCGTTCATATTCATAGTATCCCTCCTGCTAATGCAATTATAATCAGCAATATGGAAATTACGTACCCGAGTGTTGTAAGTTTGTTTTCACCAAATGTATTTTGAAGATAAATGTTAGAGGCACTACTTTTCTCGTAACTGCAAAGTCCATTTCTGAACATTAATCCATCCTTTTCAAGGTTGTTTTCCCCACACATATAATAGTTAGCTGTACGGGGAGTGAACATATTTTTGGTAACGAAATAGATCAGAATGGCCAGAGCAAGCACTATGAATATTGCTGCGTAAGCAAATGCCCCTATTTCAGAGGTAAACTGTCCAGCTTGTCCTGAAACAGCAGGAGCAATGTTTAGCAAAACCTCAACCTGAGGTTTAATGAAGTAATCATATATTGTGAATACAAAAATACTTGTAACTACAATACATAATCCAAGGAACGATAGTGGGAAGTATGTTTCCAGTTTTGCATGGTGAACTGCATTTTTGTCCATGGTAGATGATAATACTGTTCCAAGCCACTTAGCATAATATACTGTGGTGAGTGCACTGCCAAGTATAAGGAATATTATGACAATAGGGTTGCTTGAAGCAGCTTCCATTGACACCCATTTTGTAAGCAATACCCCAAAAGGAGGTAATAGCATGGATACCATTGCCAGAGATATGAGCACAGCAAGAAGAGGAGCCTTTTTTATTAATCCTGACATATCTTCGATATCTCTGCTTCCTATGGTGTGTTCAATTTCACCTGTACAGAGGAACAGAAGGGCTTTCGATATGGCGTGGAATAGAATAAGCATAATCGCAGCAGCTACAGCCAGAGGAGTGCCGATTCCAGCACTTGCAATAATTAATCCTAGGTTTGCAATAGTAGAATATGCAAGCACTCTTTTAGCATTTCTTTGAGATAAGGCTAAAGCTGAACACATGACAAAAGTAAAGGCTCCGTAAATAGCAATTGCCGTTCCGAGAGTTGTGCCCGCAAAAGCAGGTACAAGCTTGACAATTAGGAAAACACCTGCATTTACCATCGTGCTTGAGTGCAGTAAGGCAGAAACCGGAGTGGGAGCTACCATCGCGCCTAAGAGCCAGCTCTGGAAAGGCATCTGGGCAGATTTTGCAAAGCCTGCAATACAGAGTAAGGCAACAGGAAGAGCTATGAGAGCCGCTGTTGTACTGGTTCCAACACTAGTTCCAATTCCAGAAAGGGTAGCTATATCAAATTTAGTACCTAGCAGAATAATGGCTCCCGCAAAAGTAATTCCACCAACCAGGTTTAATGCTAGAGCTCTGAAACCATTATTTATTCCTTCTTCATCCTGGTTGTATGAGATCAACACGAATGAACAAAGAGTTGTGATTTCCCAGAAAAGAAACAGCCATCCTAGTGTGTCAACCATGACCAGGCCGTTCATGGCTGCTAAGAAGAAGCTCATAGTAAAGTAAAATGTTTTTTGCCTATTCAGATGTCTGTGTTCCTCATAGTGGTCCATGTATCCAGTTGCGAATAATATGATCGCCGTACCGATAACATTCACAATTAATATCATGACCTGAGAAAATTGATCAATATTAAAAAAAGCACTTTCAATTTCTGCAACATTAAAATGAGAGTAAACTGCTAAAGCTGCTGAAATTGCTATTAGTGCAAGTGTAGGCCAGTTTTTATGTTTTGCTGATACATAAAATACAAATAGTATTATTAGTGCTTCGAGTATAAGGACAATAGATTCGAACGTTGCAAAACTTGATCCAGCTACCTCAACTTTCCCAGTTCCATCCAATACTAACATAATTGAAAGAACTGTTCCTACTATGAAAAAAGCCCACGCGAGGATTTTATATAACGATTTGGGGAGGGCTACGAATAATAACGAAAAAAGTATAGGTGCTGCAATTAATAGCATAATGGTGGTATTCAACATATAGATATTCCTCCGATCTACGTATTCTCCGTCTATTCCATCTAATTATCTTTCATTTACTTCTATTCTGCTTATTTATCCTCCAATTTGTTACTATAGGTATTACGCAGTTGAAGAACAAAATCACACATAACAGGCGCTGTGATTAGTATAACGTTTTAAGGTTTCAAGGCTTCTTGACATTGTTTTTCCAGTTCAATTGCGTAATTCCTGAACATATAAGAATATGGGCTTAAATAGCCCGCAAATATATAAAATTCTTAAATCAAAATTACGAGAAATAATAATACGCAAACAATATCGATATGGTATCGACATGTTACAAATATAACAAAGGCATATTTAAAGATAGTGATTTTTTTTCTATATTTATATGAGGCTCTCAAATTA
>MDTP02000010.1 GCA_001714685.2 Methanosarcina sp. Ant1
AGGCTTATTGATGTCGATTAGATTCTCAGAATCAAATCTTCAGATGATATAAGTACTCGAAGGAAGCCCCTTCCTCGCCATCAGGCAGGGAGGGGTAGTTCACTTGCGAATTTTAATTGCGAATATAGACTATTATAGACTATAACACTCAGGAGAAAGAAATACCTTAGACCCAAGAAAACCCAGCGCTGAGCCACTTGAGAACTAGAGAATGAAGCCTTCGGCTCAAAGCAAAATACCTCAAAAAGTGTAATTATTCCTGAAAACTAGCTAAGAAGTAGTTGGTAGGGGTTCGAGTCCCTATTCTCAAGTCCCTACCTATGATCCAACCCAAAGATTAAGAGGAAACCCTATTACTCTTAATCCGTACATTTATAATGTCTCAGGGATATATATCATAATTGATTAGAAATATTGTTTCGGATTCGAAATTTAAATATAATTGAAAAATTATATTATATTGAAAATTTTACTGTTATTAAAATAAAATATGCGAAACTATCTTTTGCTTAAAAACAATTTTTTGTATAATTAATTTAATATAAAGTATGTTGAGAGCGTCGTAAAAGTCTATTTGATTCTACAAAAAGGATAAATTTATCCTTAATAAGGTAGCAATTGCCTGAATTTTATGTAAAAATTTTATATCCATATTTAAAGTCAACGTTCAGATTATCCAATTGTAGAATTTCTTTGACTTTTGCGACGCTCTCATGTTATGAGTATATGCTGGAGTTGTGGGGTAGAGTTGGGGTATCATCAATCAAATAAAAGACACCCTGGGGTCGCTGATCCTTCTTCGAACAAATATGCTTGGGGGAGCATAATATTTCGGAGAGACTGTATTGGGGAATACAGTAAACAGCGCCTGTGGGCTTCTTCTACATAACTTATCTGAAGATTCTTTTTTAAGTTAAGCGGGTGTATGACCTTATCGTCGTCAGCTTAAACATCAGAAATTCACAGAAAATACTGAGAGAGGGTACTCCTCAAATTCAAAAATCGAACTCCTGAGTACGAAAAGTAAATTTGAGGTAACGTTTTCTCGGCTGACAAAGCAGTGCCCCCTGAAGCGTAAAGCCTTGAATTAACTAAGAATCTTAGCATAAGCTGGCAGGTGAACATCATATCAAGCCTGCTTTCGGCAGGTCGACATTAGAAATTAGAATAATTTTCATGATATCGTTTTTGAACATTCGATAAATGTAATTAGATTCAAGGCTGGTTAACGTGTGGCTCAATTCTCATGACATATATACTCAATGAAACATTTTTGCAATAAAGTTTAGTATGAGAGACTAATATTCTGCTAATGTAAACCCAACAACTACACGCAATTATGGAGTATTATTTCAAAAGCACCATCAGCAAAAATTGTCAAAAGATAATGTCGACCTGCCGAAAGTAGGATCAAGGACCATATCTGCACCATTTAGCCTGTGACCTCCTGCCAGAATATTCCTAGCCAGATCACAGATCTTACAGAACCCCTGCATTAACTCGCCTAAGCCCACTAAGTTTACAATAAACATCAGAGAGTTACAATTAATAGAAAAATGAGTAAATTTATAGACAAGTTGGTAATATATATGATGGGCTTAGATATGACGGGCTTAGATATTTCAAGGGAATGGATCTACGTAGCTTTAGTTATAGGAGGTGTGGCTTTCGGTCACTTTGGATATATATTAAATCATGGTGACTTACACCCACATAAAGGAGTAATTTACTATGCAGGTGCAGACGGTAACAAAATAACCTTAGCTCATCATGAAAATGCAACTGATGTGACCTATTCAAAGGTAATGCAGTTCATCGAGTCTGATACAACTGATAAAATACCATTTCAAAAAGAAAAATTTACATGTGGAGATCATGCTGAGCTTGTACAGAACAATGCTGAAAATGCAGGTATTAGGTGTGCTTGGGTGTCCATAGACTTTGAATGCGGGGGAAATGGACATGCTTGTAATGCCTTCAATACAACTGATAGAGGTTTAGTATTTATTGATTGTACGAATGGCGATGCTCATGTTGATATGCAAATTGGGCAGTGGTATGCGCCAACTCCACTCGATCCGAACGCTGATTATACTATAGAACCTCTCGGAGTTGTGAAAAACTACGAAATTTACTGGTGAATTATAATCAATTTTATTGTCATTTCAACGAATCTACAAACACTGAAAAACGGAAAACACGGAAGGTAGTGTTGCGTATAACGACGCAAGTAAGCACGTCAGGCTGTCTCAAAACTTAAACCATTTCTACAATTGGGTAATGGGAAATATTGACTTTAAATTCAGACAGGATGTTTTCCCTGAATTCAGGCACAAATTGACCTTATTGTACAATATTTTATCCCAACTGTAGAATCGAGTTTACTTTTTAGACAGCCTGACGGGCAAGAGTATACTGTAATAAGGAATAGGAATTGGGCATAAAATATAATGCCCGGCATAAAAAGACAAAAGTGCGGCTAGAGCCTGCTATTAACCCTCAAATACATCCTTTACTTTCTCAAAAATGCCCTTGCTTTTCTTGGATTTTTCATTCCTATCTTTTTCATTTCCTTCGGACTTTTTACCGTTGCTCAGGTACTCAAACTGGCGGAGAAGTTCTTTCTGCTCAGAAGTGAGCTTTGTGGGAGTTTTGATCGTAACCCTGACCAGCTGGTCGCCTTTTCCATGTCCTTGCATATGCTGGATTCCCTTGTCTCTGAGCCTGAAAACTGAATGGGTCTGAGTTCCTGAAGGGACATTCATTTTGACCTTGCCATAGAGAGTATCGACCATCACGTCCTCTCCAAGTGCAGCCTGGGCAAAGGAGATTGGAAGCTCGGAAATTACATCGTAATCGACCCGCTTGAAGTACTTGTGTTCCATCACATGGAGGACAACATAAAGATCTCCAGGTGATCCACCTGGTTCTCCGGAATCGCCTTCTCCACTGAGCCTCAGGGTCATTCCTGAATCTGCCCCTGCAGGCACGTTTACTGCAATTTTTCTCTTGTTCCGAATTCTGCCTGCCCCATTACAGACAGGACATGGAGATTCAATAATCTGGCCCCTGCCGTGGCAGGTGCTGCAGGTAGTAGTGCTTACAAACTGCATACCCAGGCCAGAGCGAGTCGTGCGAACCTGACCTGCGCCGCCGCATGTGGGACATCGTTTGGGGCTTGTCCCCTCTTTAGCTCCGGTCCCGGAACACTTTGAACATCTTTCAGTCCTCTGAATATCGATATCCTTATGGACCCCAAAAGCGGCTTCCTCAAAAGCTATATAAAGGTCGTACTGGAGGTCGGATCCTCTCCTCGGCCCCATAGGACCACCTCTTCTGCCTCCTCCGAAAAACATTTCGAAAATATCCCCGAAACCACTAAAGTCCGCGTTCCGGAAGATATCCTCTGCACTGTATTGCCCGTCTATCCCGGCGTGTCCCAAGCGATCGTACTGAGCCCGTTTCTCAGGATCTGAAAGAACAGCATAAGCCTCGGATATTTCCTTGAACTTCTCTTCAGCCCCAGCTTCCTTGTTCCTGTCAGGGTGATACTTCAGTGCAAGTTTACGATACGTCTTCTTTATATCCTCGGCTGAGGTTTCTTTAGACAATCCGAGAATTTCATAGTAATCACGTGTTGTGGCCATCAGGATTCCCTGTTGTTTTAAAAAAGATTAAAGAGCCAAAATCTGCAAGCAAATTTCGGTCAGGCCTGTGAATCTCCAGGCCCGCCTTATTACTGTTATTTATTCTTTATTTACTTACGCTTTTCGTCGTCAACTACCTCGTAATCGGCATCAACGACTGTATCATCAGGACCTTTTGCGTCAGTGTTTCCTTCTCCGCCTTCGGCCTGTTGAGCCTGTTCCTGAGCTCTCTGGTAAAGCGCCGTAGAAATTGGGTACACTGCTTCTTGAAGAGCCTCGGTCTTCGCCTTAATATCTTCGCTGTCCTTGCCTTCAAGAGCTTTCTTAAGATCTTCTATTGCGGCATTTACCTTTGACTTCTGGTCTTCGGTAGCTACATCCTTAGCATCTTTTAAAGTCTTTTCTGAAGCATTGATCAGGGCTTCGGCATTGTTCCTGCTCTCAACTTCTTCCTTGCGCTTTTTGTCTTCCTCGGCATGCAATTCCGCGTCTTTGATCATACGCTCGATTTCAGCATCCGTGAGCCCGCCTGGCTTCTGGATCGAAATGGACTGCTCCTTACCGGTCCCACGGTCTTTTGCACCCACATGCAGGATACCGTTTGCATCGATATCAAAGGTAACTTCAATCTGCGGGATGCCTCTTGGAGCCGGAGGAAGGCCACTAAGGGTGAAGCGGCCGAGGGTCTTGTTCTCGGTAGCAATTCCTCTTTCTCCCTGAAGGATATGAATTTCTACCGAGGGCTGATTATCAGCTGCTGTTGAGAATATCTGGCTTTTCTTGGTGGGAATTGTGGTATTTCTCTGGATTAACGGAGTCGCTATGCCTCCCAGAGTCTCAATTCCGAGAGTCAGAGGAGTTACGTCAAGCAGCAAAATATCTTTAACTTCTCCGCCGAGCACACCGGCCTGGATGGCTGCTCCGATTGCGACGGCCTCATCAGGGTTGATGTTTTTATAGGGTTTTTTGCCTGTAAAATTCTCCACAAGCTCGACTACCGCAGGCATCCTTGTTGCACCTCCGACCAGGATCACTTTGGCAAGGTCTTTTGGAGTAAGCTTTGCATCGCTAAGGGCCTGGCGCATCGACACAAGGGTTTTTTCAAGGAGGTCTTCGGTCATTTTCTGGAACTGAGCCCTTGTCAGGTCAACATCAAGGTGCTTGGGTTCCCCATCCGGACCGACTGTAAGGAAGGGAAGGTTGATATTGGTACTTGCAACTCCAGAGAGCTCAATCTTGGCTTTTTCTGCTGCATCGGTCAAGCGCTGGAGTACAGACCTGTCCTTTGAAAGGTCAATCCCTTCTGTTTTCCTGAATTCGGCAAGCAGGTAGTTGACAATGCGCTGATCGAAGTCGTCTCCTCCGAGATGAGTATCACCGCTTGTAGACTTTACCTCAAAGACTCCGCCGCCTAGTTCGAGAATGGACACGTCAAAAGTTCCGCCTCCAAGGTCATAGACAAAAATTGTTTGTTCAATATTCCCCTTGTCGAGCCCGTATGCAAGGGACGCGGAAGTCGGTTCGTTGATTATTCTCATAACTTCAAGGCCTGCGATTTCTCCTGCATCCTTTGTTGCCTGTCTCTGAGAATCATTGAAATATGCAGGAACCGTGATAACAGCCTGCGTGATTTTCTCTCCTAGATAAGCCTCTGCATCTGATCTAAGCTTCTGGAGAATCATTGCTGAGATTTCTTGCGGTTTATATTGTTTTCCCAGAAGGGTTACTCTATAATTGGCGTCTCCCATATGCCTTTTAATGGAATAGACAGTGTTTTCTGGATTTGAAACAGCCTGCCTTTTTGCGACCTGACCCACAAGTTTTTCCCCTTTCTTGGAAAATCCGACTACTGACGGAGTTGTCCTCGCGCCTTCTGCATTCGGGATCACGACAGCTTCCCCGCCTTCCATTACTGCCATGCATGAGTTGGTAGTACCAAGGTCAATACCCAATATTTTTGCCATGTTATATCCTCATACTAAATTACTAGTTCTATTTTTAATTTAATTATTATATAAACTATTAAGTCTAATTATTTAATTAAGTTATTTAGTAAATCCACAAGTCGAATTATTTAATTAAGTTATTTAGCAAAGTCATTTTGTTAAATTAAGTAGTTAAGTTGTACCTGAATAAATATTTGAATGAATATTTGAATAGATGTTTTTAATTTCTTACTTTCAATTTAATAATATGCTAATTTTGTGTTATAATTTAAATGTAGTAAACTTGTCTTTTGTATGAACAAATGCTTAAATAAAACCATTTTTCGGCCAAAGCACTCTTCATGAAGAGACTACTAATTCTTTCCGGATCTCTTTATTTTTCGGCCTCATCCGGGCTTCTGGCTACTGAAACCATAGCTGGCCTGATAACTTTCGAATCAAGAGCATATCCGGGTCTGCAAACTTCTACTACAGTATTGTCCGGGACTTCAGAGGTCTCGATATGTTGAACTGCCTCATGCTTGTGAGGGTCAAAATCACTGCTTCTTTCGCATTCGATCCTCTTAAGCCCATATTTTTCAAGGATTGAAAAAAACTGCTTTGAAAGCTGTTCTATTCCGTTGATAATCGAGTTCATATCCTCTGCAGTCTTTGCAGATTTCAGGGCACGATCGAAATTGTCTGTAACTTCAACAAAGTCAAGAAGCATCTGTTCAATTACAGATTTTCGATTTTCGTCCATCTGGCGGGCGGTCCGTTTTCTGAAATTGTCAAAATCTGCTGCAAGCCGGAAAAGCTGGTCCTTGAGTACTTCATTTTCCTCGCGGCAGGCTGCCTCAGCGCTCTTTTCGGCCCCCAAATCAACAGAAGCCTTTTCGGGATTTTCCTCTGGCTCATTAGCCTTTTCTGCCGAAGAACCAGAATTCCGGGCCCCAGAACTTTCGGCCCCAGTATGGGTATCTTCTTTAGAATTTTTATTACCTTCTTTATTAAATATCTTCATTAATCGATCCCCATCAAATATTTATAACGGTTACGCTCGTCCTGATCTGTGATTGTTTGTAATTCTATAAATACTTTTCTGACGATTGGAGTACATATGATTTCAGGAAAGAAAGGAAAAAAGAAAAATCAGTAAGATTGGTTTTGAAGTTTATATGAGAGTGCTTTAAGCATAATAATGCTTACAATCATAGAAGCCGCGACTGCAGAAATTACCTGATCCCACCCAATAGTGGAAATTCCTCCCCCTAACGCAAACTGGACGCCTCCTATGAATAACACAAACACAAAGCAGAGCCCGAAACCTGCAAGAGCGCCTCCGACAAGGGAACTGAGAGTATCCAGTCCATGCCTTTCGTAAAAGACCATGCCTGCAATAAACATAACCGCGAAGATCAAAAGTACGAGTGCTGAAGGTAATGGACTTGATTTGGTAGAAAAGATTTCGTAAAGTCCGAGCCCCATATCAACCAGGAATATACCCATGAGAACCGCAATAGAAAGGGTTTTCACAAAAGGGTTCTCAAATACGGACTGAGAATTAGGATTTTTACTGTTCAATAGCACCAGACACCTGTATGTTTTGCAACGTTTAACTTTTAAAGTATAAACTATATAAATTATATAAACTTTTACTTATTACATCCAATTATTCTTTTTCCTTCATTTTTCATGTATCTTTTTTGTTCAGTCTCAGGGGACAAAAAGTAATATAAAATGACCGGGATTTTCTTTTCCAATGAAAATCCTTATTGCAGAATTCGCTGTCGGCACGGGTGTTGAAAAGTCCCTGATCCCCGAGGGAGCAGCTATGCTAAAAACCCTCACCGAAAGCTTTGTCCGCCTTGGGCATGAAGTATATTACCCATCTGCAGGCACTAAGATCTGTGCAGGTACGGTTCTTAAATCCACGGCCGAAAACTTCAGGCAGGTAATTGAGAGAAAAGCACATGATTGTGATGCCGGACTGGTTATTGCTCCTGACTGGATGCTTCCCGAACTGAATCGAATCCTTGAAGAAAATACTATAAACCTCGGATGTTCACCCGAGTCGGCAGCCTGCTGTGCGGATAAACTCCTGTGCACGGAAATTCTGGAAAAAGCCGGAATTAAAGCTCCTGAGATTGCGAAAAAGGCTGAAAAAGGCAAAAAATATGTTACGAAACCCAGATTCGGCTGCGGAGCAGAGGCAACATACCTTGTCACGGAATTTGAGAATAATGATGAGTTCATTGCAAGTGAATATATTGAGGGAACCCACCTTAGCGTAAGCCTTATTGCAGGGCAAAAACCGCTTCCACTCACGGTAAATCGTCAGTTCATAGAGTTTGACCAGAAAGAAAGCGAAACCAGAGAAAATGGAAAAAAAACAGGAGTATCCTGCATAAAATACAATGGCAGCCTGACTCCATATAAGACTCCCATGAGAGAAGAACTCTATGAAACTGCAATTTCCACAGTGGAATGCTTGAAATGTTTTGGGTATGTGGGCGTAGATATTGTACTTGCTGACCTTCCGTATGTTGTGGATGTAAACCCCAGACCCACAGCCTCACTTTTTGGAATCAGCCCCGTAATGCGGGAGGAAATCGGAGATCTCCTTTTGAAAAACAAATTCGGAGAACTTCCTGATTCTGTGCATATCGAGGGAGAATACTGTTTCTCAAAGGATGCGCTGGGAGAACTTTTCGGACAGGCTCAAAAGCCAGAAAAATTATGAATAATAAGAAAAGCCGGAAAAATACCAAAAAAGGAATCAAAAATGAATTTTAAGGTTATAGGACTTGATATTGGAGGAGCAAATACCAAACTTGCCTCCTCAGACGGGACGCTTGTAGAACTTCACTACCTGCCTCTCTGGAAAAACACCCGGCTTCCGGAAGTCTTAAGGGAAATCGCACAGAAACTGCAGCCCGAAAAAGTTGCTGTTGTTATGACCGGGGAACTTGCAGACTGTTTTGAAAACAAGAAACAAGGCATCCGTTTTATAAAGGAGGCTGTTGATTCCGCATTTGGATCTTCAAAAGTCTCGTACATGAATAACATGGGCAGGTTCCAGACTGGAACTGACGGGCTAAGGGATCTTGCTGCTGCTAACTGGGCGGCTTCAGCCAGGCTCGTAGGAGCAGAAATCGGAGATTGTATATTTGTGGACGTAGGCAGTACCACAAGCGACATTATCCCTATTATTTCCGGAGAACATAAGGCAGGACTTACAGATTTTGAGCGCCTGATGCGGAGCGAACTGATATACGCAGGCACACTCAGGACAAATCTTGCTGCACTTCTTGAAAAAGTAAACGTTAAACAGGGCTGGTGCAGGACTGCTTCAGAACTCTTTGCAACAACTGCGGATGCTTATCTCTTGCTTGGAAATATCGATGAAAGCATGTACACCTGTGAAACTGCTGATGGAGCGGGCAGGAGTAAAACCGATGCCATGCGCAGAATTGCGAGGCTTGTCTGTGCAGACCTTTCAGAAATCAGAGAAGAAGAGATATATGGAATAGCAGGCCAGGTAAAGGAAAAACAGGTTTCTACCCTGGCTGAAGCGCTTTCTGAAGTTGCGGAAAGAAACGGGCTTAAGAGAGTCGTAGCAGCAGGGCTTGGAGAGTTCCTAATAAAAGAGGCTACAGAAAAACTTGGTCTCGAATGCATTTCGGTTTCCGGGCACTGGGGAGAGGAAATTTCAAAGGTTTTTCCGGCATACGCTGCTGCTCGACTGCTGGATGCCTGAAATTTCAGGTTTCGGGTCGGTGAGATAGATATTAAAGAATTTTAGAACCAAGAGGCCTGAAAGGAAAACTTATGAGGGTTGTAGTCAAAATCGGGGGAAGCCTCATCAGAGAGGCTCCAGAACTTATAGACAGGCTGATAAAAGAATTTGGCTCCGGAAACCCGAAGGTCGTTGGAGAAAGACAGGCTTGCGAAAGGCTACCTTATTCCATCCTCATTATACCGGGAGGGGGAGTGTTTGCTGATGCCGTAAGGGCAGCTGACGAAAAGTTTTCTCTAAGTGCCGATGCAGCCCACTGGATGGCTATACTTGGCATGGAGCAGTATGCCTGTTATCTTCAGGATAAAAGCAGCGCTGTAACTACAGACTCGATAACAGATCTCCTTCAGGGAGTATCTATTCTCTTTCCTTACAAGCTCCTGAAAAACGAAGACCCTCTGCCTCATGCCTGGGATGTGACCTCTGACACTATTGCTGCCTGGGTTGCAAAGCAGACAGATGCAGTGTTTATTAAGGCTACGGATGTAGATGGAATATTCAGAGAAGGAAAACTGATAAGGGAGATCTCAGCTACAAGTTTTGAATGGTGTCGTGCAAGCTGCATTGATCCTGCCTTACCGCCGTTTCTCCTGAAAAACAAGATGGAATGTTTAATTGTAAATGGAAGATATCCGGAAAGGGTAGTTCAGGCAGTCTACGGGAAGCCTGTATCTTGTACGGCGGTAAAGGGGAATATTTAAATTGTATATCGTATATGATAGGGGAGAAGCAAAGCGTATCCAAAAAGCATTATTTAAATTCAGCTTATTAAATCTGCTAATGTTAATAAAGGTGCCAGAAAAGCAGAAAACCGATGCAAAGGCGCCTGATTCGCTGGTAACTAGTTACAAATTTGCTATCTAAAATAACTTTTAAGGAGAAGAAAATGTCATCACAGAAAGTTGAGTACTGTACTTCATGCGGAATTCGTCTTGTAGAAAAGGGTTATGTAAAGTTTCCGTGCCCGCAGTGCGGAGTAGAAATTGGAAGATGTGGAAGCTGCAGGCAGCAGGGTAACGTATACACCTGCCCCAAGTGCGGATACAAGGCTCCATGATTCCAGACAAAGTCCCGAATCATATGAAACACGACTGTAGAAACAAAAATTAAATTTGATCAGCTGGATCATATAGAAGAATAAGAGGAGTCATAATGGGCGACGTAGCAGCAAAAATAAAAATTATGCCGGAAAGTGTTGACACTGACCTTGCAGAACTGAAAGAAAAGCTCAAAAGCGCAATTCCGGCAGGAGCCGAACTTCATGGGGACATCGTCGAAGATCCTATCGCTTTCGGATTAAAGGCCCTGATTGTTACTTTAATTGTCAATGATCAAGAAGGCGGAACCGAAGCCGTAGAGGAAGCTTTTGCAAAGATCCCTGGCGCGGAAAATGTCCAGGTTTTAGAAGCCTACCGCATTTAAAGGTATCCAGGTTCTGGAACTAGCATTTAAAGGCATGCGGGTCCCGGAATTCGACAATATTTAAAGGAGAAAAAAGAAAAGGAAATTAGTCCGGGATAACCTTTTAAATCTCCTTTTCTTAAAAGGGCTCGTAGATCAGGGGTAGATCGTTACGTTCGCAACGTAAAGGCCGCGGGTTCAAATCCCGCCGAGTCCACTAAGAAATTTAAAATATCGACATTTAAAAAAAAGTTATATTTATACCTATGTTTTTATTCGAAAATAAATGAGCTAATTTTAAGGTATTGCAAGGCAGTTAAGTTCTCAAGATCTCGTTTTGACGTGAAAAATGCAACCCAACTGTGTAAAAATAGGAAAGAATTTTATAGAATAAACTCTTTTTAAAAATTAGTGTGGTTCGTCCCATGCAAAAATAACCCCTCAGATGGCCAGGGGAAAATAGAAAACCTCTGGCCATATTCAACCAGACCTTATCTCTTTTCCAATCTCTGCGCAAACAGAACTTTTTTGTTGTTGTTCAGTTACTACTTCTGTCTTTTCTTTATTATCATCATTTGTTTTGTATAACTTCATTTCCCATCCTCACTGCCGCAACTCCCTTGAAAGGATGAAGCATAAATTGGCAAGCGCTTTGATGTTTACATAGAAAGTCTGGCTCTGAGATACATATCGCCAAGCTGTCTATTTGAAATAAAACAGGCACACGTTTGCAAAATCATGAAGCACATCATTTACTTTTTAAACATTAGATGCATTACGAGTCTTTATACATTAATTATAAAACCAGGGAGGCATCGGATCAAAGGGAATGAATAGCGGAAAACTGGGAAAATCCTCAAAAGGCTATTTTTAACCTGAGTATCGAGCAAAATACCGATGTCCATTCCTATACAACAGCTAATCATTCCTATACAACAGCAAATATGTCAATCGAGGAGGATGGAGGCCTGGAAGTTATAAAAAGCAATAATTCACCCGAGAGAGGAGACGAAAAAAAGGGAGTAAATAAAGAAAAAATGACAGAACAGTTCCTGTCAAAGAATCCGAACCCTATACTGAGAGTGGGAACTGAAGGAACAATTATCTACGCTAACAAGGCAGCCAACGTCCTTCTCGAATACTGGAGTGTTAAAGAAGGAGAAAAAGTCCCTCAATCTCTAAGGCATAGTATAAAAAGAGTCCTCTCACAAAAAAATCCGGAAAATCTTGAAATTCAGACAGGGAAAACGACGTACTCTGTACTACTTTATCCATTTCCGGAAGATGATTATGTGAATATTCAGGGTTTTGATATAAGTTCCAGGATCCTGGCCGAAGAAAAGCTCCGTAAAAGGGAAAAGCAATACCTTTCCCTGAGCAAGCTTGGCAGAATATCTATCTCATGCAAAGATTATCAGGCAATTCTGGAAGAAAGTGCCAGGCTTATCTCTCAGGGTCTTGGTGCGGAATTTTCCATGATTGTAGAACTCATGCCTGATGGAAATTTTATCATGAGAGCCGGATATGGCTGGGAAGAGGGACTCGCAGGCAATGTCATCATAAGAGAAGAAAAGTCCCACTCAGGATACACTCTCCTTGCGAGAAAACCTGTTGTTTTAGAGGATATTGAGACCGAAACTCGTTTCAAGTGTTCTGAATTTCTCAGTGGTCATGGAGTGACTAGCGGAGTAACAGTCCCTATAGGAGATATAAATAAGCCTTTTGGGGTATTGGGAGTTTACAGCACAGTAAAGAGAGATTTTACTGCGGGTGATATATATTTCCTGGATTCTGCCGCTTTTTTCTTGTCCGAGATTATAGAACGCTTTAATGCAGAGGAAAAACTCCGGGTTCACCATCAGGAACTTGAAAGGCTCGTTGAAAAGAGAACTCTGGAATATGCTGAAGCAAACGAGAAACTTGCACAGGGAGTTACGGACAGAAGGAAAATTGAAAAAACCCTCCGGAATAATCTGCGGTTTCTGGAAACTCTACTTAACACCATGATTAATCCCGTATTTTACAAAGACATGAATGGCTGTTATAGAGGCTGCAATGAGAGCTTTGCTACCCTCATTTTGGGGCTTCCGAAGGACAGGATCATCGGAAATACCATTAAGGATCTCCCATTATCGATACCCAAAGAACTTATAAATTACTGCCACGTCGTGGATGTGGCGTTAATACAAAGTGGGGGGAACGAAACTTTTGAAATGGAGTTCCCATGCACAGACGGCACGAAAAAGACTTTTATAGTCAGTAGGGCAGCTTTTGGCGAGGAGGGAGGAAAATCTGTCGGTATGGTGGGCGTGATGCTGGACATTACTCAGCTCAAGCAGGCAGAAAAAACCCTCATGAATACAGTGAGTTTTCTGGAAACACTGCTTGATAGTGTTCCAAGCCCTGTATTCCAGAGAGATCTAAATGCGACATACGTGAACTGCAACGAGAGTTTCGCCAGTCAGATCATGGGGCTTCCTAAAGACACAGTAATTGGGGGCTCATTCCAGGAATTTCAAAAGAGAATTCCAAAAGAGCTTGCAGAAATATATCTGAAGCATGATATGGAATTAACTGAAAAAAAGGGAAGTCAATATTACGAAACCAAGGTGGTCTGTGCCGACGGAGTGAAAAGGGATTTCCTTTTCCACAAAGCCACTTATGAAGACGGTTCCGGAGAAGTGGCCGGAGTTGTTGGTGTGATGCTGGATATCACCCAGCGTAAAGCAGCTGAAAAGACTTTCAGAAAAAGCGAGGAGAGGTATAGGATTGCTGCCGAACAGACCGGGCAGCTGGTTTACGATTATGATGTTGAGTCAGGGAAGATTGATTGGGCTGGAGCTATCTTGCAGATTACAGGCTACAGTCCTGAGAAGTTCAAACAGGTGAATCTGGAAGGCTGGATAGCAAATATTCATCCAGAAGATCGGAAAAAAGCATGGGAAGCCCATGAGATATGCATGAAAAATGGGGGGAGATATCTTGAAGAATACAGATTCGGAAAGAAAGATGGGAGTTATTTCCATGCAGAAGACAGCAGCATTTATCTTTTAGGCGAAGAAGGTCGAATAAACCGGATTGTCGGAGTAATAAAAGATATAACTGAAAGAAAACTTGCCAGTGGAATTCTTGAAAGAAGCGAGGAAAGATATCGGGCAGTTGCAGTGCAGACAGGACAGCTCATCTATGATTACGATGTGGAAAACCACTGTAGTTCTTGGACAGGAGCAATTGAGGAGCTCACAGGATATAGTTTTGAAGAGTTCCAGAGTTTCACTCCAGAAGTCTGGGCTGAACACATCCATCCTGAAGACCGGGAAAAAGCCGTAAGAGCCCACGAAAGCTGCATGAAAAACGGGGAGAAATACATTGAAGAATACAGGTTGAAGGGAAAGGGTGGGAGGTATTTTTATGTAGAAGATAGCGGCGTTTACCAGAAAGATGAAAACAGAGGCATATACAGAGTTCTTGGGGTAATGAAAGATATAACCGAAAGGAAACTTGCTTCTGAAAAATTGAAGGAAAGCGAAGAACGTTACAAGTCCTTTATAAAAAATTTTAGAGGTATCGCTTTCCAGGTGGAACTGGATTTAACACCTATTCTTGTGGACGGAAGTGTAGAGGAGATTGTAGGATACAAAGGAGACGATTTTATCTCCGGAAAAGTAGACTGGTATCAGATTGTTCTTCCTGAAGACCGAAAAAGACTTTTTGAGAAGAGAGAGGAATTAATAAAAGACCCTCTGCTTCTTATTGAGCACGAATACCGTATAAAGCACAGGAATGGAAAAATAAGTTGGGTCCGTGAGATTATTCAGAATGTTTTGGATGCTGCAGGTAAGAAAAGAATCCTGCAGGGTTCAATCTATGATATAACAAAACAGAAGGAAGCCGAAGATTCTCTGACAAAAATCGAAGAAATCCGCAAAAAGGAGATCCATCACCGAATTAAAAACAACCTTCAAGTAATTTCCAGCCTTCTGGGACTTCAGGCAGAAAGGTTCAATGAAAAGGAGGTTCTGGAAGCTTTCCAAGAGAGCCAGAATCGAGTTGTCTCAATGGCGATAATCCATGAAGAACTATATCAGTCAAGAAACAATGAGACCCTCGATTTTTCTGCATATCTTCAAAAACTGACATCGCTACTACGTTCATATACTGTGAGGAAAGATGATGTCAAGATACAGCTTGATCTCGAAGAGACTTTTCTGGGAATGGACACGGCAGTGCCTCTTGGGATGATAATTAATGAGCTTGTGACCAATTCTCTGAAACATGCCTTTCCTCCAGGTACAGGAGGGGAAATACGGATAAATCTTTGCAAGACTGAAGAGAGCAGAGATAATATAAATATAAATAATAGCACCAATAATATTGTTTCTAAGAGTTCAGTTGACAACAGTAATAAATATGAACTGATAGTTTCGGACAATGGGTTGGGCTTTCCGGAGAATGTTGATTTCAGGAATACGGGTTCTCTGGGCCTACAACTTGTAAATATTCTTGTTGAACAGCTGGAGGGTACGATAGAACTTAAAAAAGGTGAAGGGACAGTTTTCAAAATGTTTTTTAAGGAGAACGACTAATTATACCGCACATTCCGGGCCTCTGCCAATATGGGATAATAAGCTCTAGATATTGGCCATTTTATTAATAAGGACTCATTAAATGACACGTTTGTGCCGTGGATTTGTACAAAAATGCCAGGATTCGAAATGTGAGTTATATGGAAGTTTATCCGATATTAAAAGGGGAGATACAATGAAAAAAGCAAAAATTCTGGTTGTCGAAGACCAGAATATCGTGGCTCTTAATATTCGAAACAAGTTGAAAAATCTGGGTTACACTGTGCCGGGTACTGCGTCTACCGGAGAGGAAGCCATAAGAAAAGCAGAGCTGACCAATGCAGACCTTGTTTTGATGGACATTATGTTGAAAGGAGATATGGACGGAATCGAAGCTGCCCGTGAAATTAAAAACCGACTCGGAATTCCGATTCTTTATCTGACTGCCTATACTGATGACGAGACTCTCGAGAGGGCAAAAACTACAGAGCCTGCAGGATATATTTCAAAACCTTTTAAGGAAGAAGACCTGCACAGCAATATAGAAATGGCTCTCCACAAGCACAGAGCCGAAAGAAAAAGTGAGAACACTAACGAGCAGTGATATTTTAAAACTCTCTTTTTAAAATATCATACTCCTCTTTTCTTTCTATACAGTTCAATTGCTCTTTTCACCCTGTCTTCCTCAAGTTTTCCTGTAGTCGAGGTAGTTTCAAAAAACCTTTTCGGCATAGTAAGTTCTTCGAACTTGAAGCCGAATTTCTTTTTCAGTTCATATTTTTTCCTGAAAATATCCCTGCCCAGTTCTTTCAATTCCTCTTCTGTTTTTTCTATCCCTAAACTCTTAAGGGCCTCAATTATGTTCGGGTATGTGTAGACGTTCCTGGCAAAGAGACAGGCAACCATACAATTGAGTACACTGCGGCGGTCTTCTTCTTCTATTATAGCTTCAACAATTTTCTCATCCGAAAGCGGGCGGTTAAAAGCAGCCTGATCTGCTGCATAGCCTGCATTATCAAGATGGGAATGTCGGAAGCCCACAGTGAGCCCGAGCATGTTTCCAAGCCCTGTATGATAACCGGGAATTTCCAGGCCTCCCAACTGAACCGCAAATTCCTCTCCCCCGTACTTTTTTGATGCATAGCCCACTCCTTTTCCAAGGGCTGCGTAGAAATCATTTGGCCCCTGGACTACAAGGTCTATTGCCCTGAGGTATGCAGCTTTATCTCCCCAGGAAAATTGGAGCCCCATCGTCTCGACAGTGGAAATTTTTCCGCGCTGCTGCATCTCAGTGGCCCAGGCGAGTACACCTCCCATACTGATTATGTCAACTCCGGCTTTTTCACAGGCATCGATCAGTTCGAGTACGGCTTCAGGATCGGCTACTCCAAGGTTTGAACCGAGAGCATAGATCAATTCATAATCATAGGAAATATTCAGGGTTTCATACTCATGGGCTTTTGAGAAGGGACGCCTTAGCATAGCCACATGGACACAGCCTATGGGACAGCCTGCGCAGGAAACCCGCCTTATAAGATATTTTTCTGCAAAAAGCTCTCCTGAAATAGTTTCAGCTCCTTCGAAAGAAGTTCCCTGCAGGTTGCGGGTAGGGAGACCTTTGAGTTCGTTTAAAACCAGGATGTTTTCGCTTGTGCCCAGATTATGGTACTTTTCAGTAAGCCCTGTTTTAACAATTGTGTCGTAGAGTTTGCTATAAGTCTTCCTGTAGGCATTATGATCAGGACTTTTGATCTCCTGATTTCCGACAATAAGAAGAGCCTTAAGCTTCTTTGCCCCAAAGACAGTCCCCAGCCCAAGACGCCCAAAGTGGCGGTAAGTATCAACGTTAACACTCGCATATGTGATCCCCTTTTCCCCTGCAGGCCCTATTCGTATAATGCTGCGTCTGCCGGCTCCCGGCTCTACATCTCGGAGGACTTTTCCCACGTCAATTGCTGAAGAAAGATGCCATATGGAAGATGCGTCCCTGAAAATAACCTTATCGTCATGAATTGCCACATACACAGGGTACTGGGAAGCACCTTTGATAACAATTGTTTCGTACCCCGAGTAGCGCATGGACATGGCAAGGCGTCCTCCTGCATAGGACTCCCCGAGTTCACCGTTATGAGGAGAGCGGAACAATGCAACGGTTTTGGTACAGGTAGGGTATACACCAGAGAGAGGCCCTGTGCTGAGGATAATAGGCATTTCCGGGTCAAGAGGCCCTGTACCTTCTATATATTCCTCGAGCATGAGGTTTGTGGCAACCCCTACACCTCCGAGGTACTTTTCGTATAGATCTCGCCTGTCTTTAATGTAATAACTACGGCTGGTAAGGTCGATATAGAGTACATTTTTGAGTCCCGGAATAGCATACTGCTCTGTCGTCATTTTTCTTCCTCAGGTTCTTTTCTCCCGTAAAGCTCTTTGTGGGATGCAGTAGAACTAACCGGGCTTGTATCCTCAACAGGGCTTGTGTCAGTGACTTTTATTTCTCCGCTGTCTTCTACCTCAATCATTTCAAGCACGTCGTGAGGGCAGAATTTCGTGCAGACCCCACAGTGCTTGCAGATTACCGCTTTTTTTTCTGCATCCAGATGAATTGCTCCTACTATACAGGCTTCTATGCAGTTCCCACAGCCATCGCAGATCTCTTTGTTGAGATTGACCCCTCCCCCTTTTCTTTTGGTCAGCGCGCCAAGTGGGCAGGCCCTCATACAAGGGGGGTCGATGCAGGCATGGCAAACTATTGCAGCATAAGGAGTTTCGATTCCGCCGCGAGTCTGGATATTAATTCTGCTGTTTTTCAAAGATATGGTATCGTACCAGGTCCTTGCACAGGCCATCATACAGGAATAGCAACCTATGCAGCGGGCCGGGTTTGCAACTTTTAACCTTTTTGCCATTATTTCCCACTCAAGTTCCTCTTTTAAGGAAGTATGTGTCTTCTTTTTATATAACATAACCTTGATAACGAAGAGAAATTTTTGAGTTAAGGAAAATAAAAACTGCACTGCGTTTTTCTCAGTAAGTGAAGAGATGTTGCTAAAATAAATCCTTACCTAAATGAAAATAAGAAGGTTTTTATTCTTTTTTTACGTAAATAGATAGTGATTCCTGTATGTTGAAAGGGTGACTAAACATCTATCGAAGACATTGGAAAACTATCTGATATGGAAGGTTCCTGATGAAGCAAAACGAGATTATTGTTGGCACATATGTCTTAATGTTCGTGTTAGTTTTGCTAATCGGCTTTCAATTGGTATAACCCGAAATCCCGATCTTTTCCGATGGTTTCTGGCGTGCCATAAAGTCGACAACGAGATACGCAATGACCTGATATCTTTTTGGGTTTCGGTCTAAAACGTGAATCGGTAATTTCCTCATGTGGGTCGTTTATTGAAAAGCCTCTGCTGAAGGAGTCATAGAAAAAAGGGGCTTTTAAGGCGGATCCGCTGCTCCAATTAGTGGTTATGCGAAAGTAAGCAAAGCCCACGCAGAAGAAGGAAAGGTAAAGAAAATGTGTGCTTGAAGAGGCCGCAAGAGATCCAAAGGATTGAGACTAAAACGTGGAAGGCTGTAGTCTCAGTGTTTTTCTTCTGACAGCCTGCGGCTAATTCAGGTTCACATTTGAGTTTAAATATACATTTTGTAGATATCTTTTTATTAAGTTCTTGCTTTAATTAATTTTATGGCAACATTATTTCTTTTCAGGAATTAATTATACCGTGAAAATATCTCTAAATTTGTGAGATATTTTAATTTCTACTTTTAAGGTGAAAGAACATGGAAAAATGTGAAAACTGTGGAAGAGAAGTTGAGAGCTTTATCACTTTCAAAGGGCAAAAACTCTGCACCGAATGTACTGTTCAGGCTCAGAAGGATATTGACCCCGACAGCCTGAGTTACAGTGCGTGTACGTAATTCTATTCTCAAAAGGCAGTTTTTCAGACCGCCTTTTTCCATTTTAAAGCGCACTGTATCTCTTTTTAAAGTCCAATCGTTCCTTCTAAATTATCCAGTAGCGTGAACATTAATAGCCTTGGATCTGCCAGAAATGAGTTTCTATCCAGCATCCCCTCCTCATTCTGAATATATTTACCCTCAATCAGTTCATTTCTGCAGTTCCCAATCACATCACAGATTGTCCTCTTACTCATTTCGAGGTGAAACTGCAATCTAATTACCCTATTCTTATAAATGAATCCCTGGTTTTTGCAGGCTTCGCTTAAAAGAGCTTTTTTGAGCGTCAATGATACTTGAATCCACCATATGCTGCCCCATTGTTTCTTTGTTTCTGAAGAGATGTACTGGTCAGATATCAAAGTTAACCCTTAATACTTCACACTGTGGCATATTTTTAATTTGTACGCCCTCCAGTGTTCCTGTTACCTCCAGACTATCAAATTCATTTGAACCACATAGTACGTCTTGATTCGGGTGCGTGCCAGGTGTGATATTGCAGCTTAGAACAGTCTTTTTACCAGCCGACACTACGATTGGAAGCCTTGGTGAAGCTGGATGGTTCTTTGGAAGAACTATTAATGGTGACCTGATTTCCCGAATCATGAAGAGAACGCATTTAAGTCCTTTCTCAGTTCTCTCATCCACCGAAAGCGCAGAAGCAACAATCAGGTCATGGGGTTCCAGTCCGAGTACAATCTCTTCGTTTTCAGTTTCCAGAAAGAACTGTCCACGCGGACCTACTTTCACAATAGCCACCGTTCCTGCCGTGCCGCGCAGGAGAAGCATTTCACTTTCTTTCAGTGAAATGTCTCTAGAAGAGGTCGATTTTTTCATGTTAAAAATAAGTATCTAAAAAATCCAGTTGATTTTAGGATTCTACTACATTTGTAGACTGGCAGGAAGGACACTTCACATTCTTGCCAATACCTTTGAATCTATTTCCACAGTCCTTGCAGACATAATCTTTAACCGGCAATTTTCCTTCCATATCGATATCAAAAGCGTCTCCAACACTACACATAATTATTACCTCATGGTTTTATCAAGGGCTTACTATAATTATATAGCCCACATATTATTACTCATACTTCTCCAATTAATACCTTTCCATACCCATCCCCGGGCAATTTCTGACCGCAGTTCTCCTATCAGGGAAACCATTTCCGCAAAATCATTGTGAAGATGGATACTTTCTTCATTAATCTGTTTGATCATGATAACTGCATCATCCGAAAGATGAGAAAATTTTGTGACAATGTTTTTGGCCATGGTGCGCACATAATCCTCCACAAACTTTGGATTCTTGTGCGCATTTTCGACACATATGATTCATCAGAGCGTTTTAGCAGCTCGAAAACAGCGGAAAGCGCGGAAAACATGGAATTAAGGAGAGGGGGCACATTTCTTTTCGCGTCTAAAATTAACTGCAGAATTATGCGTTTATTTTGGAATCGAAGCACTAGAATTTAAGTAAGCACAGTTTACGATGCATAAGTTTTTTATTGATGTTTGTTACTTTTCTCGGCTTCAGTGAACTTTACAGTGAACTCCGTCCCATTGTTCCTTTTCAGTTCAAGTTCTCCTTCTAACTGATCTACAAGAGTGGTTACCAGCTGTATGCCAAGACTCTCGGGTTTTCCCAAATCAAAACCTTCAGGGATGCCTACCCCATTATCCAAAACGGTCAGAATGAAATTGCTGTTCTTAAACTCTTCCTTTTTACTTCCGGTTCTATCGTTTTTAAGTTCCCCGGTTTTCTCCCGGCAAAATTTGATTTGAATATTCCCATTATCTGTGCCTAAAAACGCATGTTTGAGAGAATTCGATATAAGCTCGTTGATGATTATCCCTAAAGGGACTGCAGTATCCATGTCAAGAAAGATTTTTTCTTCAAGATCCATTTTTAAGCTGACATTGGTATTTCCAAGCCTGTATGTCTTGAAAAGGTTCTTAACGAGTTTCTCAATATACGGGGAAAAGTTAAGAGTATCAGTTCTTTCACCTTCGTGCAGTTCTTCATGGATCAGGGCAATAGATGCAACTCTTTCCTGGCTTTCCCTGAAAGCCTCCATGATTTCTGAATCCTTAATATGCTCTCTGTCTTTGAACTTTTCAGCCTGAAGATCCAGCAGGGAGGAGATTACCTGCAGGTTGTTCTTGATCCTATGGTGAATTTCCTTTTTACGGGCAGTCTCAAAGTATGTCAGAGCTTTTTCAGCTTTTTTGCGCTCAGTAACATCCTGAACTATTCCCTTTACTCGAATAGGAATATTTTTCTCATCAAATATAACTTCGCTCTGCGCATGGACTATACGTTCTCCCCCATTAGCTAATATAATACGATAATCAATGTCAAGGGACTTTCCATTTAACCCTTTTTTAATGGCATTGTCCACATAGTCTCGATCGTTGGGGTGTATATAATTTAAAAGTTCATCGTAAGTTGCACCTATTTCCTGAGAGTTACGTCCGAAAATATGATACATTTCATTAGACCAGTATACTTCATCAGTTACAAGATTCCAATCCCAATTTCCAATATGAGCCATCCTTTGAGCTTCAGCAAGACTCTCTTCGCTTTCTTTCAACGACTTATATGCCTTCTCAAGCTCTGCTGTATGTTCTTTAATTCGTTCTTCTAAATTGTCGAGTGTCTCTTTCAACTTAGCTTCTGCTTCTTTTCGCTCAGTGATGTCAGTGAGCATACTCATAGAGCCTATAAATGTACCATCTTTCTCAAAAAGGGATTTAGAATTTACAAGTGTCCATAAGGGTGAGCAATTTTTACGTATTAATTTAAATTCATGGCTTTCATTGATGCCCTGCCGCCTTTTTTCAACATTCATTTCCGAGATAGTCCTACCTTTTTCGTCGGTAAAGTCCCTCACATATCTGCCAATCATTCCTTCCTGACTGCATCCTAACATTTCCGCCATTTTCTCATTAACGTAAGTAGTCCTGGCTTCAGCATCAATTATCCATATACCTTCATTGGCTGTTTCTACGATGTTGCGGTATTTTTCCTCGCTCTCCTTTAGTCTCTCTTCAGCTTGTTTGCGTTCATTGATATCACGGGCTACATGAATACCCTCGATGACTTTTCCTTCCGAATCATGCAGTGGCGACACACTTACTAAAAAATGGCCACCAAGGTAATCCTCATAAATCTCTGTGGTATTCTCAAGCCCGTTCTTAAGCAACTGCCTGTGCGGGCAAAAAGAGGGAGGCTCATCCGTCCCATGGACAACCTGATAGCAAGTTAACCCAACACACTCTTCTGGTGTCACACCCAATCTTGCCGCCATGGCCTTGTTTGCACGAACAATTCGATATTCAGTATCGATTATGGCTATCAGATCTGGCACAGCATCAAAGGTATATTCCCAATTTTTTGTGGCTTGAATAGCTACTTCTTCTGCCTTCTTGCGCCTGGAACTTTCTATTTGCCCCCATTTTCCTTCCTTTTTGACCAAAGCGAATTGATGGTTGATAGCAACATCGATGATCTCATTTGCGTTGCACTTGTCGAGGGAATGGGTGCAAAGGGCAATCATCTGGTAACTGCTGATAATTCGGTCTATCTTTTCTTCACATTCGACGAAATCATTCCAATCCTTTTTTTTCAGCCAAAAAGTGTTCCAGCTCAACCTCAACCCATCGTATCCATTGGTCAGGGCCAGATTGAGTTTTTCGATCCAGTCATTTAAAATCCTCTCCGAGTCGAAAACACCTGCTTTTACATACCAATAAATGTAGGGAATAATTTTGATTTGTCCTTTCTCCAGATAAACATCAATATCAGGAACAGCCCTTCGAAGGGCCTCTTTTGCATCTTCTACATCTAGGGGTTGTGATGTAACCCATATGCAAAACTCGTTATTTTCCAATCCTGCTTTGAAATAGGGGACAAGTATGTCCATCAAATCTCTTTTTGTCTGGTAGAACTGGCAGAAGTGAGTCCCCCACGGCACATCTCCAATAATATCAATACCAGATTTTCTTAATTTATCTCCCATCCCCATCTTCTCCGACTTGAGTATAAAGGCAAGAAAAAAGGCAAGAAAATTCATTGCCTATAGTGTGTTAGGCTTCTGTCTCCCCATCCCTCATGATTTCAATATCTACCTAATCCAACCCTTACAGGTTTCCAGCAGATTCTTATTTTTTGCAGCAAGCCTTCCCAAAAACCTGTCACAAACCCTTTTACCAATTTTGAGATTCTATGCTTATGATTTATTGTAGAGTAATAACCATCTTAAGAGATAGCCTTTTCTTTTAAATAGAAAAAATATTTAAATGTACTGAACTTTAAGAGGGTTCAATTTGTTCTTTCAAGATCCTGAAATCTGGAAATAAGCCAGATATATCAGAAATCAGAATTTCTCCAACTGCGTGTTAAAAATCCAGAGGGTCTTTTATCTGGCCATCCATCTAGTAAAAAAGGACAGTTAAACCGAAATTTTTCAAATTTGAATAAAACGTGGTAAACGGTCGATAAAAAGAGTAACGTAAGAAGAAACCCAGAGGCGCTGTCTCTACTGTATCCCCCAATACAGCTCTCCGAAATATTCTGCTCCCCCAAGCATACTGTTCGAAGAAGGATCAGCGACTCCAGGAGATTCTTTTATTACTTTGGGAGCGCAGAGGGTCACGAATACCCTGACCTTTAGGTCGGGGATGAAGTGAACCCTCGCTGGCTGTTTTGTATTCGCTTAAACTGTATCAATCATCGTTTTTTGTAAAATGAGGTTTTTTGACACCATAGTCACAGGTGGTTCCAGCTACCTATGGCTAGGATGTGATAAGCGTTGGAATTGCGCAGTT
>MDTP02000011.1 GCA_001714685.2 Methanosarcina sp. Ant1
ATGAAAGTGTTAACCGTATATAAGTGATTTGATTTGGGATAGAAAAGAAACGAAAAGTGCAACATTCTATTATAAATCTAACAGTTCTGTACTTTTACGACGCTCTCTAATAAGGGTAGGATCCCAGTACGGATATTTTTCTATATGTTGTACGTTTTTAAGTCAAAACAGCTTACCAATAAATTTTAAAGATCTATCTGAGTGACTTTAAATTTAATTTGTTCATTTTTATATATATTCTGACTTCTTTTTAGTCTCTGATTTTCTACCAATTCATACATCTTTTCTAATTCCTCTTTTCTAATTCCTCTTTTCTAATTCCTTTTTTCTAATTCCTCCAGTCCAAGGTACCGCAAGAAAAAATATTTTAAATATTCGTCTCCAACTGAAAGTATGAGCAAAAAGGTTTTTGTCGGGGCTGACGGCTGCCGTGCAGGCTGGTTTACAGTTTTTCTGGTTACGGAGAATGAAAAAGACTGCAGGTGGAAAGTGGGGCTTTTCCCGAAAATTTCATCTCTTATTGACTTCTTGAATAAGGAATATAAGCAAGCAGAGTTCCTCGTCCTGATCGATATCCCTATCGGCTTGAAAGCCGGAGGCAGTGGAGAAAGGCTTTCCGACCTTGGAGGACGCAGAACTCTGAAAGCCCGGAAGTCCAGTATCTTTCCCGTACCTTGCAGGGAAGCTGTTTATGCGGAAAGCTATGAAAAAGCCTGTGAGATCAACGAAAAGCTTACAGGAAAACGTATCTCGAAACAGGCCTGGAATATAGTCCCCAAAATTCGGGATGTGGACAGTTTCCTTGTTGAAAACAAAATATTCAGAGAAAAAGTAAAGGAAGTAGCACCTGAAATATGTTTCCAGGCATTTACAGGCTTTCCTATGATATCTTCGAAAAAAAGCCTATACGGCTTTTCTGAAAGGATAAAAGCCCTTAGAAGCGTTTGCCTGTTTACAGATGGAATCGTCGAAGCTGCACTCTCAGAGTACAGACGAAAGGAAGTTGCAAAAGATGATATCCTCGATGCGCTTGCAGCTGCAATAACTGCAAAAATGGGGTGCAGGTACGGATTTGAGTATGTGCCTGGTGAGCCTGAGACCGAAAGTAAAGGGCTGAAAATTCAGATGGTATATTGTATTCCAAAGTCAAATTCCAAGTTAATCTAGAAAAAGAATGAAATGTTATAGATTTGATTCAGTGTTTCAAAGGAATTCTTTTTCATTCAGAGGTTCAGCCGTTTCCATGCAATAATGGAAAAGCTCCTTTCCCCAGCATAAAGCTTCTTCCCCGAAACACAAAACTAGCTGGTCCCGTAATTTACCATCGGTTTCAAAAAGTTTGAATGCAAGAAATCGGTCCGTTACAATGACTGAGGGAATTGATACATTTTTTCGTAAAATAAACAGCTTTGAGTTTCTACCTCTACATAGCTTCTTTGCTTCGTCCTTATAACTCGAGAATAAGCGTCTTGCAACATTTTCTGTCATGCAGAGCTTAACTTCAGCTCCCTTTTCCGCAAGATTTGCATAGATTGAAGGAGATTCCGGATGAAAGTAGGATACAAAAGTCATGATCTCTCTTGATGTCAACATATTTTCCAGGAGTACCTTTGGGGTTTCAGCCAGGTGTTCAGCTCCAGGTTCCAGCAGTTCGAAATGCCCGAGTTCTTCTATTCTCTCCAGCAGAAAATCTGGAATCGAACTTAAATCGTGTGTCTTCCAGTACTCAGCATTTTCTTCAAAGACCTCAACCACATTAAGCAGAAGTTGCATGTTTTCGACTATTACTTCTCCTTTTTTGGATAACCTGTAGATTTTATTTTCCTCGGTTATCAGATCGTAATCTTTCATTTTCTTAATGTGGGGCTGGATCGAACCGGCGTCTACTTTAAGTAGTTCTTTAATTGTATCCACATCTCTCGGTTCTTTCTTCAGAAGGAATAGAAGATCTCTTCTTTTGTCTGAAGAAAATATCAGGTTAATATGAGATTGTTTCATCATTCTCACTTACGGTCTGTCCCCTTGCTTTATACTAAAGCCTTAATAATTTTTTATTTTTGAATATAATTAATCTCTAATATATTTATATTCTTTAGGATTCTGGTTAGTCTAAAGAAAGGACAGCAGATAAAAGAGCAGATAAGATATCAGAAAGAGAAAAAATAAACATCTCAAAGATATTTTTATTATTCCTACTGATGTGGTGATAACACATAATAGGGAGAAATTTCCCCGAAAGATTCAAAGGCTCAGAAAAAAGAGAACCTCTTATCCTTAAAAAAAGTCTTACTTTTTTCAATGGTTTCTGGACTCGTCAAAATCCTAAGAGATAGGCAGCGTACTGAAAGTTCTGTTAAATATGATTGACTCTGTATCCTTTTTCTTTCATCACAAGAAACAGGATTCAGAGTCAATGGTTAAGGTTTTCTCACTTCTCACTAACGCTGTTGTCTCTAGCGCTGCTGTCTTCACAGTTGCTGTCGCTAAAGCTGTTATCTCTAGCACTGTCGTCTTCACAGTTGCTGTCGCTAAAGCTGTTATCTCTAGCACTGTTGTCTCTAAAGCTGCTGTCTCTAGCGCTGTTGTCTTCACAGTTGATGTCGCTAACGCTATCGTCGCTAACGCTGTTTTCTTTACTCTTGCTGTCGCTAGCAGTGGCAGTCTTATCACAGTTGCTGTCGTCGCTAACACTGTTTTCTATACTCTTGCTGTCGCTAGCAGTGGCAGTCTTATCACAGTTGCTGTCGTCGCTAACGCTGTTTTCTTTACTCTTGCTGTCGCTAGCAGTGGCAGTCTTATCACAGTTGCTGTCGTCGCTAACACTGTTTTCTATACTCTTGCTGTCGCTAGCAGTGGCAGTCTTATCACAGTTGCTGTCGCTAGCGGTTACGGTACTGTCTGTACTTTTGCTGTCGCTAGCAGTGGCAGTCTTATCACAGTTGCTGTCGTCGCTAACACTGTTTTCTATACTCTTGCTGTCGCTAGCAGTGGCAGTCTTATCACAGTTGCTGTCGTCGCTAACGCTGTTTTCTTTACTCTTGCTGTCGCTAGCAGTGGCAGTCTTATCACAGTTGCTGTCGTCGCTAACACTGTTTTCTATACTCTTGCTGTCGCTAGCAGTGGCAGTCTTATCACAGTTGCTGTCGTCGCTAACGCTGTTTTCTTTACTCTTGCTGTCGCTAGCAGTGGCAGTCTTATCACAGTTGCTGTCGTCGCTAACACTGTTTTCTATACTCTTGCTGTCGCTAGCAGTGGCAGTCTTATCACAGTTGCTGTCGCTAGCGGTTACGGTATTGTCTGTACTCTTGCTGTCGCTAGCAGTGGCAGTCTTATCACAGTTGCTGTCGCTAGCGGTTATGGTACTGTCTGTACTTTTGCTGTCGCTAGCAGTGGCAGTCTTATCACAGTTGCTGTCGCTAGCGGTTATGGTACTGTCTGTACTTTTGCTGTCGCTAGCAGTGGCAGTCTTATCACAGTTGCTGTCGCTAGCGGTTATGGTACTGTCTGTACTTTTGCTGTCGCTAGCAGTGGCAGTCTTATCACAGTTGCTGTCGCTAGCGGTTACGGTATTGTCTGTACTCTTGCTGTCGCTAGCAGTGGCAGTCTTATCACAGTTGCTGTCGCTGGCAGTGACGGTACTGTCTGTACTCTTGCTGTCGCTAGCAGTGGCAGTCTTATCACAGTTGCTGTCGCTAGCGGTTACGGTATTGTCTATACTCTTGCTGTCGCTAGCAGAGGCAGTCTTATCACAGTTGCTGTCGCTAGGGGTAGCGTTGTTATTACAGTTGCTGTCGCTAGGGGTGACGTTTTTATTGCAGTTGCTGTCGCTATTACTGTTGTCTTTACAGCAGTTGTCTTTACAGTTGTTGTCACTACAGCCATTGTCTTTACAACAGTTGTCTTTACAGTTGTCGCTGCAGCCATTGTCTTTACAGTTGTCTTTACAGTTGTCTTTACAGTTGTTGTCGCTGCAGCCATTGTCTTTACAGTTGTCTTTACAGTTGTTGTCGCTACAGCCATTGTCGCTACAGCTGTTGTCTTTACAGTTGTCTTTACAGCTGTTATCGCTACAGCCATTGTCGCTAACACTTGTCGCTAGCGCTGTTTTCTGACCGCATGTACTTGCTGATGCAACTGTCAACGTTACTACAAAAAAGACTGCCATAAAAATAATTAGGGTCTTTTTTATTCTATCAAAGGGTTGTTTCAACATTCTCTTAACTCCTTTTTGTTGCTTAAATTAACACAATTTGAGGGGTTTTCGTTTGTCGATTCATTCTTAACGACAGATGCACTGTGAATTTAATTAATTGCGAAAATTCTACTTTGTTCTAATCTTGTTGGCTATCTACTAATTGACGGCCCTGAGATTAATCAGTTAAAATATAAACTTACTTTTTAAAACCCGAAAAAAAATCAATTGAATTAAGTTAAAAATAAGCTTAATTATAGCTCCAATTCCGTAAAAAAGCTTTATAAATCTCCATTAACGGATTATTTTATTTCTACTCTTTGAAAGTATCTTTCTAAATCATAAGTTCATCTTTTTTCGATTTTTTAAGTTCCAAATAATTCCAGCATAACGGAAAGAATAAATGATCACATATAGGATAGGACTTACGCAGTTGAACTGAGAAATCAATAGCATTAAACCTCCAACTGTATAAAACACCAAGCCAGTCACAACGCCGAATGTGCTTGATTTTATACTTCAAGTGCGTAAGTCCTATAGGATTTAAAGGAATTACTAACGTTTAAGGTTCCTGTTCAATAACTTGAGGAAACGACCGGATTTTAGTTATTCCAAGAAAGGATAGTAGACAAGAGCAGAAGAGAAAAAAATAAAGGCCTCAAATGATGTCCTTTTATTATTTTTTACTGAGATGGTGAGAACACTGACTCCAGAGAAAAATTTCCCCGAAGAATGCGAAGGCTCAGACGAAATTGAGCCTCTTTTATCTGAAGACTTAATTGAAGATCCAATCAGGAGGTCAATTAGCAGTTCAATCAACAACTCAATCGAGAATTCAGCCCGCGTTTCAATGTGTAATTCAATAGGTAATTCAATCGGAATGGAATTCATCTTGATCCCTGCCGGAGAATTTGAGATGGGCTCTCAATCACGCGAAAAACGCAGAAAACTGTGGGAGAGCCCTGTGCACAGAGTAAGCATTAAAAAACCTTTTTACCTGGGCAGATATCCAGTTACACAGAAGCAATGGCAAAAAGTTATGGGGAATAATCCTTCATATTTCAAGGGTGAAAAGAATCCTGTTGAAAATATCTCCTGGGTTGAATCTCAGGCCTTCCTCCGAAAACTTAACTCCCTGGAAAAAGCCGATGAAAATAACTACCTCTACCGCCTCCCAACAGAAGCCGAATGGGAGTATGCAGCAAGGGCAGGAACGGCAACCAGTTATTTCTTCGGCGACGATGAATCGAAACTCACAGAAAACGCCTGGTTTCTTAAGAATTCCGGACTTGAAACTCATTCTGTTGGCCTGAAAAAGCCAAATCCCTGGGGACTTTATGATATGTACGGGAACGTAGGGGAATGGGTTCAGGACGAATACCATATAAATTACAAAGGCGCTCCGGCAGATGGCAGGGCCTGGGAAAGTCTCTTTCCAAGTGTGTCTATTCCAGTGAGAATTAGAAGGGGCGGAGGCTGGAACGGAAACGCAGGATGCTGCAGGTCAGCTGAAAGGCTTTTTGCGGCACAGGATAAGAGGCTTAACAGCCTTGGATTCAGGGTAGTTAAGGATGTATGATTTTTTGGAAAATCCAGAAGAAACCTTTTATGCTTATTTTACATCGTCTTTGTCACAATTCCCTATTTCACAAGATCATTTATTTCATTAGAATACCCCAGCTTGCTGCGGGGATGGAAACTTCCTCGAGAACCGTGGTGAAATTACATTATTTCAAGAGCACTGGCGCGAACATATCCAGTACTTTCAACGGGATGCGCCACCATAACTTTGATTTTCCGCATTCTCTGGCACTAACTTAATATTTAACCTGCTGTTCTCTGGATTAAACATTGAATGTGAACTGTTTGCTTGTGCATATTCTATTTAGCTTTTCTATCGTTGGTTCTTAACATGCAGCTGACAAGCAGGCATACTCTTACCGCATATTACGAAGGAATACATTTTATGACACCAAAACTAACCCTACAGACAGTCCCATTTAAAACTGACATCATCCCAAATATTTACAAAACCAATGACTTACTCATAATAGAACCTAAAACAAAAACCCCTGACCAAAAATACAAGAAACCAATAATATAACCAGGATCTGGAAGACCAATCATATACAAAATAGCAGCATAACTGAAAACAAATGAAAAAATTACCCCGCACACATTCAATGCCACTGAACCAAGTTTACCCGATATCGTAGAAGCAGAAGAATAACTAACTTTTGGAAGTAATATATAAAATACAGCCGAAATCATAAACACATAACTAAGTTGATCGGATATTTGATCCTCGTACTCTAAAATAGATCTAAGAACGGCAGAACATGTAATAACTAGAAAAAACTTTCGATTGACATCCCTGTCAAATAACCGCTTCCTTTCTTCAATTTTCGCTCTGCTTTCCATCCCGCATGTAGGACATTTCATTGTACAACACCGAACTACCAACAAATCATAAGTACTCTACAAATAACGCGTTTATCCAGATCTACGGTTTTAGGCAGGCATAGTTCTTTTTTCACTTCAGAACCAGAGCAATTAACAATCAACATCAAAGAGGATTCCATTTGTATTCGGTTAAGAGATAAAATGCATGAAAGTGTTATTTTTTATGCTAAAATCTCAACATTCAAGTCGGAAAATCACTACACGTGGTATTCGAAGTTGTGCATAAAATTCGTTAACCGATGACAAATGAAGAGGATTCAATATTCCTGACCAGATGAGGAATCCCGACCAAAGAAACAGAAATCCCATATATTACCAAAACTTCCACCATGGCTTACTTTTTCCGTATTCTATGGTTGTAGCTTAATGTTTAACCTGCTATTCTACTTGATTAAGCTTTGAATGTGAACAGCTTGCTTATGTATATTCTCATTTAGCTTTTCTATTTGCTCGCCCTTCTTAGGCAGCTGGCAAGCAAACATGCTCCTCATAGCGTATTCCTGTGAAATATACTCTATTATACTAAGATTAACCTACAAACGGTCCCATTTAAATTCTATACATCACACCCAAGTGTTTACAAGATCAATGACTTACCTAAATAAAACCTATACAGCTTTCCAAAATCCTTTAATTTCCTCTCTGAAAAAACCAATGACTTACCTATGATAGAACCTAAAACAAAAACTCCAAACCAAAAATACAAGAAACCTACACTATAACCTTGACCAAAAAGACCAATCACATACAAAATTGCAGCATAACTAAAAATTAACGAAGCAATTACCCCGCAAACATTCAATGCCGCTAAACCACGTTTGCCCATTACAGTAAAAGCAGAATAATAACTAACTTTTGAAAGTAACATCCAATAAAATAACATCGAAATCATAAACACAAAAACAACTTTATTGGATATTCGGGTAGCGGAATCAAAAATAAAACTAAAAATGAGAACATACATTGGAGCTAGCCTATCTTTTAGATATATGTCCTTATAAAACAACCTCTCATTTTCTTGAATTACCGTTCTGCTTTCAATTCCACAAGTGGGACATTTCATTGTGCAAACACCGAACCACTAACATATAAACACTAGAATAATACTTTTACCCAGATCTACGGTTTATAGGCAGGGACAATTCTTTTTTCACTTCAGAACCAGAGCAATTAACAATCAACATCAAAGAGGATTCAATAGTGCTGATCAGATAAAGAATCTCTAGATGACTAGAGAAACAGAAGTCCCGTATATTATCAAATTTTCCACCAGGTCTTCTTATTTACTGTATTCTTCGGAAGCAGCTTAATTTTTAACCTGCTATTCTACTTTATTAAGCTTTGAATGTAAACATCTTGCTTATGTATATTCTCATTTAGCTTTTCTATTTGCTGATCTTTATTTATAAATATATAAAGTGCTTGGTTTGAATTTTAAGACAGCCTATAGCAATTGGCTACGAGCAAGAAAGAGTGATATATGCAAAAAAACATATCGGGTCAGTTGTATGGGAAAAAGAATGACAACTAACACGCAAAGCTTGTGCAGTCCTTATGAATCTGAAAACCACGATGTACTAAGGGAATTTGTGGACAACTTAGCGAGAAGGTCATATTTTCCAGGTTCAGCCTCTGCTATGGAACAGATTTCAAGAATATTCGTTTAATAGCGAAAAAAAACATTGTTTGTGGGCTCTTCGGCATTCTCTATATATAAGATGATTTTCAATCCAAGACCACGTTGGTTTTTATGAGGATATCCACACAAAAAACGAAGAGCCCGGTTGTATTTTAAACACATAATCAATATTTATATTTTTATGCCGGTTGTAGGAAAAATCCTACGAAATCAGGCTGTCTCAAAACTCAAACCATTTCTACAATTGGGTAATGGGCAATATTGACTTTAAATTGAGATTGGATATTTTTCCTGAATTCAGGTACAAATTGGCCTTATGATAGAATATTTTATCTCAATTGTAGAATCGAGTTTACTTTTGAGACAGCCTGAAATGCTAATTTTTTGACCATATATGATATTATTAGTTCTCACAGCCATACTCCATATTTGGCGGCATTTAGCAGTGTTATTTAGAGGCGCTAAATGCAATTTTTTGGAAAAATAAGTAGTTATTATCTATTTTTTTGCTTTTAAAACATTTTTATTAATTTTGGCAAAACCTCACCTAAGCTATTTCGCGATGGATCCTGTATCAAAATAGTTAGGACAGATTTGTCGTGCTTTATTTTGTTCCTCAAGTGCGTAAGTCCTGTGATGGATTATAATTTGTGGTTATATGGTATATCAAATCAAAAAATAATAAAATTACCCCTATGGAAAGAAGTAGAGATGAAATTAAAATGTTGTATTTTATAGACAAGTTGTTGTAAAAATATATTTGAAATGTGAGCCCACTTAAAGTTATTAATGATGTAATAAGGAAATAAAACAGTAGTATATATAGCTTAAAGTTTAAAGAACTTAATGCTTTGTTAACTCCCGCGTGAGATTTTATAGGAGGGGGTGGAAGAGGTCCTCCAAGCAAGCCCTTTCCCCAACCTGTAGATAATCTATCTTTACTGATATCAAGTATATTCATTTGATAAATCAAAAAAGCAAAAGCGATGCCTAAGAGCGCCGAAAGCCCTTGAAATATGGTGCTAAGTGTCCACTTGTATGACTCATTAAGTGTATTAGCTGCAGAAGATTCATTTTCATACATCGAAGAATTTGTAAGAGAAGAAGACTCAATAACTTGCGGAAGATCTAAAAACGAGAATATTAAATGCCCTGTGAAAATTACATATATGCAGAAAAGTAGAATAGCGCCACATATTATGTATATCACTGGTGTAACAAATGGTTTCATTAATCCTTCTTTTATATTTGTTTGTATTAAACATTAATGCAACACATCCGTCATTATCATTGCGTTAAATACAAAAGTGAATTTATGACTAACTGCACACAAAGGATGAGCAAATAGAAAACTAAACGAGAATGTGCATAAGCTCATATGCAAACTTAGTAAAAATAAAGGAAAGATTACACAATCTATGAGAAATTGTTACTAAAAATAATAATATAAAAGATATTTTTTTAGATCGTTAATATATAAAAATTTATTTATAATTAATACTAATTTTTTACTTATATTCTTTTACATTTTATGTAACTTTGTTGAAATATTGTAGTATTTATGAGAGATTGCTGTGAATGATGTTAACATTTGATAACTATATGCAAAATTAGATTAAATAAAGTCTATTTTAAAATTAAAATAATATTTTTGGAGCATTTAATCAGAAACTAGACTTCAAAAAATTAAGTTCCAATTAATACCTATTTCTTAACCATTCTTCTTTACAGTTCATATTCTTAGAATACTATATACCAGTGATAATCAAAAGTCAGACGCTTTTCAATATTTCCTGGGGTCGACAAAATTTGGCATAGATTTTGGTGGTAGTTGACCACTATTAATCAAACCCCAGGAAATAATAAAAAGTCTCTAGTTTTGAGTAACATCATAAAAATAATAATCATCGGAATGTGGATTTTGAAGCTGTGCTGAGGGTACAGGCTTAAAAATGAAATCTTTAGGAATTCAGAAATATAGGGAGTTGAAAATATGACTAATCCAAATTTTTTATCCGTAAGCACGCTCAAGGGACACGATGTTGTCAATAAGGCTAAAGAGGACCTCGGAAAGATCGAAGACCTCATGATTGATTTAAAAAATGATAGAATAGCCTATGCAGTGCTTTCTTTTGGTGGATTCTTGGGTATGGGCAACAAATTGTTTGCTGTTCCTTGGAAAGCTATTGAATTGAGCCTCTATGAGAACACTATGATAATCTCCCTTAATGTCGATAAGGAAGTCCTGAAAAAGGCAGAAGGCTTTGAAAAGGACAAATTGCCTCTCACTCACGAGGAGCTATACAACGTATATAATTACTACGGGTATAGACCTTACTGGCAAACAGATAGGTGAAATAAGTAAATTTTCAAGACAACCAAAAATAGTTGATTTATTAATTAAGTATCACTGGAGGAGTGAAATATGGCGGATTTAATAGGACTTGCAGTCTTGTTTCTGGTATTAGCATTGGTTGCATTTATACTGGGTGCACGAGGAGTTGCAGGTTTCTCTATGGAAATTGCAAAGTGGTTTGTAATAATTTTCGTTGTGCTTGCTATCGTTGCGTTTCTATTTTGAAACGGGTGAAATAGATAATTGAAACGGGTGAAATAGATAACTAAAAATTTGGTTTTGTCTGTCAGTCATAGGAAATGAGCGCTAGCAGATAAGACCAAGTCATAGGAAATGAGCGCTAGCAGATAAGACCAAAATTGCAGATATCTGTTCCAGGGTTGGGAATGTGGATAATTTAACCTTTTCTTTTAAATTCATTATAAAGAAGCTAAGGCTAAATGGACCCAGTTCCAAAATCTAGTGATTTTTGCATTTTTGGATCGAAAAGTTGAATTTTCAAGAAGAATTCAGCCTTCAATCAAACTCAATATTCGAGATCTCTGGCATCAATGGATAATCACGTTCAAAAGATTGTGACCACTTTCAAAATCCAGTGATTTTTAATTTTACGTTCATCACTAGATTTGGTATTATGTCCTAAAATGGGGAATGAATTAAATTCTGTTAGTTAAGGTGGTATTAATTGAATAAACAAATGAAAGTATTGTTTATAGGAACTTACGTGCCGAAAGAATGCGGAATTGCTACATTTACTCATGACCTTTTACATTCTGTTTCTGACGAGGGCATTAATTGTAAAGTTATTGCCGTGAACGATCCTTATGAAACTTACAATTATCCTGAAGAGGTCGTTTTTCAAATTGACCGAGACAAGCTCAATGATTACTACCTTGCTGCGGATTATATAAACCAATCTGATGCTGATATCGTGTGTCTTCAGCATGAATTCGGCCTTTTTGGGGGGGACGCAGGCGATTACATTTACGCTCTTCTGTCAGGAATAGATAAGCCTGTAATAACCACCATGCATACATTGATCCGGGAACCAGAGCTTGCGTACCGTAAAGCTACTGAAAAACTCATAGATCACTCCGAAAAATTAATAGTAATGAGCCAGACTGCGGTTGATATTCTAAAGGGTGTTTATGACGTTTCGGAAGACAAAATAAAAATCATTTTCCATGGAATGCCTGATTATCCATTCAACAGTAGCAGTAAGTATAGAAGAAAGATGAAGCTCGAAGGATCACCGCTTATCCTTACTTTTGGTTTATTGAGTCAAAACAAAGGTATAGAAAGTATGCTCAAAGCACTCCCTGATGTAGTAAATAAGCATCCTAACCTTGTTTATCTGGTACTAGGTGCTACACATCCTATAATTAAAAAGACACAAGGAGAAGTGTATAGAGAATACCTTCAGAATATGGTTACCGAACTCAGACTTGAAAACAATGTAGTATTTCATAATAAATTTGTTGAAATAGAAGAGCTATGCAATTATATAATGGCTAGTGATATCTATGTATCGCCCTATCTTTCCAGAGAACAAATCGTAAGTGGTACATTGACCTATGCTTTGGGTATGGGAAAAGGAATAATATCCACTCCTTATTGGTACGCAAAAGAAATGCTTGCTGATAATCGTGGATTACTCGTAGATTTTAACGACACAAACGGTTTTACAAAAGCTCTCTTATCCTTAATTGAAAATCCGAAAGAATGCAAAGATATGCGCAGGCGCGCATATGATTTTGGCAGAAAAATGACATGGAAAAACGTAGGTGGCGAATACAATACTATTTTCAGGAAGGCCTTAAAGAAATATAATACCTATCCAAAAATTCAAAACAGACTTAGTTTTCATCCCGAACAAGCTGTCTGAATAAACTTGATTATCTTAAGAGTTACAAGGTTGAGCTGAGAAATTAAATTCTTCAAAACTCATTATTTACGGGGAATAAAATGCCAAAAGCTGTTCATTTTGATATCCAGGCAGATGATCCTGAGCGGGTAAAGAGTTTTTACGCCAAACTTTTCGGACGTAAGTTTGAAAGACCCATGGAAGCAATGGAGTATTACTTTACGGATACTGAAGACCTTGAAGGAAAACCTGGACCAGGAGGAAACCGGGGAAAAAGGCAATCGGCAGACCAGAGAATTATGAATTATATAGGTGTCAACTCAGTGGACGAGTACTTATTGAAAGTTGAAAAACTTGGAGGAAAAGTGTTGATGCCAAAAACAATTGTTCCAGGCTGGGGATATCTTGCGATCTGCACGGTTACAGAAAATAATACTTTTGGGATCTGGGAGGGTGATGAGATAGCTAAGAGTTTATCCGAAAAGTCAATAATGGGATGTTGTAAAAGTTAAATGAGTATACATTTGTATTCGGTTAAGGTGCAAAACGTCAAAAAGTGTTATTTTTTATGCTATATATCAAAGAATTATGTTGAAAATCACTATAAATAATATTCGAACTTTGTGCATAAAATTCGATAATCGATGACAAATGGAAATTTCATTGTATAACTGAAATTATCGAGGTGAATTTTTGAAAAAATATACGTATATTATTTTGTTTGTTTTGCTGGCTTCAATGCTGGCTGTGGGTTGTACTGGATTAAACAACGAGAAAAAAGCCCCTCAGAGTGCCGCTCAAGATACTGCATGGAAAGAAAGCGTTCATAACAATTCATTGTTATTACAAACCGATTTTGGAAACGTGGGTACCTTAAATGATACAAAGACTCCTGATTATACCACGCTTGCTATAACTGGACAAAATATCATTGATGATTCAGATAAAGCACTAAAAGAGAACGACCAATATAATTTATCTGCTAAATATCAAGATGCTCAGAAAGAATGGGTATTAGCTCTTGGAGATAGTAAATCCGCAGGTAAATATATGATTATAGTTGCAGATGATAGTAAAAAAGGTAATGTGAATTCTGAAAATGTTCAAAAAGTTACATCATTTAGTAATTCAGCGTTGGCTCATATAAAAAGAACGGATACATTAATACAGATTGCTGATTAAAATGCCTGATAATTCAACCGGAAAGCTCTGATCTATAAGGTATATTCAGCATTTGTTTGTCGCTGATAACCACTAATATCTTCCAGAAATTACCATATTTTCCATCAGTACTTAACTTTTTTTGCTTCAGGTGCCTCAATTGCTTTCTGATTAATCAAGGTCTGGACCTGTAGAAAATAATTATTATATTTGTTCTATAAGGTCCTAGTGTCGAGTCAATCCTCAAGGATTGAATGATTCTGTAACCATGAATATAGTCATTAAAACTCCAGTTTTAAGGCCTCCTTCAAAACCACCATCTGCATAAATAGCCATCTAAAAGACCCCCTAGCAGAGGGGCTATGGCATTTACAGCCGGAATGAAATAAAAAATAACAGTACAGATCACACCTATTAGTGCGCCAGCTAAGACTCTAGCCATTCTTTTTCCCCAATGTTAACGTAAATATTAACTTCAATTATACTATAAAATTAATTTAAGTATTCTTAAATATATAGATGCGCACTCAAATCGACTCAGTTCCAAATCTAGTGATTTTCTCAGAGAATCGATGCACTAGAAATTGGATTTTGAAACTCTCCAGGGTTTATTGGTAAAGTGAAACAAAAAGTTGAACCTTTCCCCAGTTCAGATTCTACCCATATATGCCCACCATGTCTTTCTATAATTTTCTTACAAATTGCAAGTCCTATTCCTGTTCCCGGATATTCTTCCTTTTTATGCAGCCTTTTAAAAACTTCAAAGATTTTCTCTGAATATTGTGGATCAATTCCAATCCCGTTATCCCTTACTGAAAATACCCATTCGCTTGCTATTTTCTCTGCAGAAATATGAATTTTTGGTGCCTCTTTACCATGGAATTTTATTCCGTTGACGATCAGATTCTGAAATAACTGAACTAGCTGGGTATAGTCTGCCATTACCTCAGGTAAAGGATCATGAGATACGGTAGCTTTATTTTCTTTTATAAATAGTTCTAAATCAGATAATACCTGATTCAAAATGAATTCACAATCCTTAGGTTCAGGTTCTCTGGCCCTTGTAGTTACTCGAGAGAACTCTAAAAGATCATTTATCAAACTTTGCATACGGGAAGCCCCGTCAACAGCGAAGTAAATAAACTTATCAGCTTTTTCATCGAGTTTGCCCTGATATCTTCTTTGTAAAAGCTGTAAATAACTTACTACCATTCTTAAGGGCTCTTGTAAGTCATGAGACGCTACGTAAGCAAATTGTTCTAATTCTGCATTTGAAAGAGCAAGTTCTTCTAATTTTAATTTTAAAATTTTTTCTGTTTTCTTACGTTCAGTAATATCGCGCGCCGCAGCAAAAACACCAATAACCTCACCATATTCATCCTTATAAACTGAAGCATTGAATAAAATAGATGTTGTTTTTCCGTTCTTGTGCTGGATTTCAAGGGCATAGTCCGAAACGAATCCTTCATTGAACACTTCTTGATACACTTTCTTGGCTTTCTCAGACTCAGTAAAATAGTCTGTAAAGTTCGTGCCAATAAGTTCGTCCCGTGAATAACCGGTAACAAACTCTGTAGAAGTATTTACATCCGTAATTTTGCCATCACGCCCAACGATTACTAGAGGATCAAGACTGGCTTCAATCAAACTACGATTATAAATATTTGATAACCTGAGTGCTTCTTTAGCCTTTATGCTTTCAGTAATATCTCTTACAATAGCTGAGAGAGCCACAAGCTTTCCAGATGTATCAAAAACCGGAGAAAGAGATACTGAAACATTTATTATTGTACCATCCTTTTTTAGCCGTGAAGTTTCGTAGTGCTCGATCTTTTCTCCCATTTTAATCTTTTCAGAAAACTGTTTTATTTCCCCTTTAAGATTATCCGGTTCGAGTATTGAAAATTTTTTTCCCAGGACTTCTTCAGCTAAATAACCATAAATTATCTCTGCTCCCTTATTCCAGCTGGTAATAATGCCATCAACGGACTCAGTTATGATAGCATCATTTGATGATTCCACTGTATTCGCCAACGTCCGAATTTTCTCTTCTGCTTTTTTTTGCTCAGTAATATCCTGGATTGTTCCTCTCGTTCGAACAGGGATATTTTCTTCATTATAAATAAATTCACCCTGTGCATGAACTACACGTTCTTCACCATTAACTAAGATAATCCGATAATCTATGTTGATGGGTTTTTCGTTTAAAGCTCTATTAAAGGAATTATCTACATAGTCTCGATCGTCAGGGTGTACATAACTTAAAAAATCATTGCGAGTTAAGCTTAACTTTTGAGGTTCACATCCATAAATTCGAGAGACTTCATCAGATAAGTATAATTTATTTGTTATAATATTCCAATCCCAGTTTCCAATATGAGCCACTTTTTGAGCTTCAGAGAAGCGTCTTTCATTTTCCAGTAATGACTTATAAGCTTTTTCAAGTTCAGCTGTACGTTCTTTAACTTTCTCTTCTAAATTGTCCAGCGTTTCATTTAATTTAGTTTCTACTTTCTTTATATCTGTAATGTCACGAGAAATAGCAAGAACCGAGACCACTCCACCGTCAGTAAACTCCGGTACTATTTGTGTATTAAAGTAATATTCTTTTCCTTGCGATGATTTGTATTTGGATTCTACAGTTTCAGATTTTCCTGTGATAAAAACGTTTTCGCGTTGTTTTTCTGAGAATTTAGCTACTTTTGGGTCTATTCTCAATTTGGAATTCGTTTTATCAATGAATTCACTTACAGACCAACCATAAAATTCTGCAATTAAAGGGATACCATAAAGTTTTGCAACGGCAGGATTAGAATATAGACAGTGATTTTGTCTATCAAAACGAGCAATCAAATCAGGAGAATTTTCAGCTAATGTACGAAATCCTGTCTCGCTATCGTGAAGTAACTTATTATATTCATGGAGTTCATCGGATTGAGCCCGTAACTCTTCGTTTGATACATTCAACTCCTCGGATTGAATCTGAATTTGTTCATTAGCCTCGCGCAGAAGTGCCTCTGTTTCTCTCTGTTCACTTATATCGAATCCATACATGTCTACGCATTCTTCTTCAGGTAAAGGGTGGAAAGCAATTATGTATGTACGGTTACCCAATTCAACTTCCATTTTTTCTGGAATATTTTGTGAAATTACTTTTTGTATAAAATAAGTAATGTCGGCAGGCATTTTTCCTCCGACTACCACACCCCATTCATGCAATAAGGGCTCACCCGCCATATTTGAGTAAAGAACAGTCCCATCCTTTCCTGCACGGAGCACAGGATTCGGGTTATTTGCCATAAATTGCTCCATTTTTGTTTCCACCTCCTCTTCAGACTACTTTTACTTGGCAGCAATATGCCTATCTTAGATAAGGATAAGAATAATTAATTCTTTAACTTTATAACAAGTAAATTAAAATCACGATTTTTATTGTATTTGACTTTTTAACCTTTAGTGTGTGAGTCATATTGCTATAAATCACTTCTTATTTTTTCTGTTGTAGGTTCTGCAAAGTTATTGTTTGATGGAACAAAATCAGAAAAAAGATCTTATTCCAGGACCAAATTCACCTTTGAAACCATTTGACAGTTCACCTGAATATGTTTTGTGCTCAGAAAGAGAGTAAAAATCTCTATCCTGTAGTAGGTGTTTATAGGTCTTATGGATATATCCTGAATTATTACATCCCTATAACCTTTAGAATATGCATCAGTGGGTAAAGTGGATGTATCAACTTTACATGTTTCACTTCGATGAATCTCTATTTTTTACATGTTTCACTTCGATAGATCTCTATTTTATCCAGTTTTGATTTAGATTCCTTGTCCTATAGAAGCTTTCTTTTTCTTATCTCCTTTTCAGAAGAAATATCTTCACTCTTTTTAGAAACACGAATTTTAGGTTTGGTTTGTTCACCTTTAAGCAAATTGATCTCATCTCGAAGCTTTTGGTTTTCTGCTTTAAGGAATTCAATCTATTCGTTCTGTTTTTTAATGATTGCAAATGGAATGCGAAAAGCCTGGCGTACTTTTCATTCTAAATTTCATCAGGATTTATATTCAGTGATCCCAGCAGTTGATTAGGGGCTTTGAGACTCATTTTTCTCCAAAACGTGAGTAGTGGTTAACGGCAGTCCAACCAAGATAGAAATGGTCAAAAGTGCCGAAGGGTGTTCCCAGCTCACCCAGCTCAGAACGGTCTTCACTGTTCTGATTGTCTTGATGTTCCAAGTCTGTTCAGGATGTTATAGAAGCGTACAAGAGATCTACAGACAGTTTACAATAACTCTAAAGGTTCCACTTTTTCTAATGTATTTAAATGTGAAAATTCTTTGTCACAAAAATATTTCTTGGACTTACGCGGTTTAACTGAAAACCAGAAGCATGAAAATTAAAACTGTTCCTAATATTTATGACATGTTTTCTCATGCTTTATTTTGATCCTCAATTAAGTAAGCCCTAATGAAAAAAATAACTTCAAGGGAAAATAAAGTGGACTTTAATAAAGAACAGATATTTGAAAATAGTTAAGTAGTATCCGATCCTCGAATAAAATAGCGGCGCATGAAACAACCAGTAAGTCGCTTTTGAGTGAAAACACTTTTTGAGAAGGAATGAATGTGCCATTAAAAGATACAAAACCTGAGGAACTTGACTTCCTTGTAAAAAGAGCCCTTGAACTGGAAGCTGTTGAAGCAAAGATAATTCCAACTTACAAGGTCTTTGTGGAGAAAAGAGTGGTTTTAAAATGCAGAGGATGTGTAGGGTATGGAAAAAAACTTACCTGTCCACCGCATGTGCCCTCTGTTGATGAGTTCCGGGAGATACTCAAGGAGTACAGGTATGCCATGCTAGTCAAGTTCAGGTCTCCTGCAGTCGCAGACGAAGAAGTTGCAAAAGCTCCATACAAAACCTGGCTTGACCCTTCCGAGCCTGAGGAAACAAGGGAAAAAGCAGCAAAGTTCTGGTCAGATTATTTTGACTACAGCAAGAAAATGATGTTCTCAATGCTAGAGCTTGAAAAGACAGCTTTTAATGAAGGTTTTACCTTTGCAGTTGCATTTGTGAACGGTTCTTGCAGGCTGTGCGAAAAATGCAATGTGGAAAAGGGTATATGCCTCCATTCAAACATGGCAAGAATTCCAGAACATGCAGTTGGAATCAATATGAAGAAAACAGCTGCGGAATCAGAGATGCCCATAAAATTCCCCATTAAAGGGCAGCCTGAACCTATGTCTATCCTCCTGATCGACTGAAACTGTTGACTAACTTAGCTATTGCCTAAATATTGACTAACTGAAGTTGCTACAGAGATTATACTCACTCGATTCCTCAGTTTAAGGACTTCCATTATTAAGGATTTCCATTAAATACATAGGTTGTGCCAACGGTATTGAGCAGGAATTCCTCAGGCATCTCCTCTGCAAACCTGTTTATCGCTTTCCAGCCTGTGCAGTGCATTGGCACTACATAATCAGGCTTTATCCTTTTCATTTCGTCAATTGTGGGCTGTATTATCTGGTCAAAAAGACGCCCTGTAAGGTGAAAGCCTCCTAGCACTGCATGGACC
>MDTP02000012.1 GCA_001714685.2 Methanosarcina sp. Ant1
CCCAATATATATAGCTCTTTTATTATTTTGGAAATCGGATTATATAATCACTGCTTACGAGTTGGTGAAGTACTGAAACTCAATAATTAATTAACTTTTTAAAAACAAACTCTTTTGTCATCGGTTAACATATTTTATTCACAACATCGAATACCGGTGCTCTTCCATTAATTAGTTGACATTTTGAGAGATCTATATTTAGTAGTTCTCTTAAAGTCATTTACTTTTAGTTATTCCCCATTCTTTTGCAGGTTTATTCTTTTCAGAAATTCCTTTTTCTTTTTCTTTTGTTAATCCAATGTGATCTCTGCAAAAGTTGAAATGAGTGCAGTAAAGCCTCATTTGATTTTATAAGTATTTAACTTCCTTTGAAAACGGAACATTAAATTCTTCAAATAACAGGCGTAAATAAATGAAAGTACTTGAAAGCACTTTCATGCCAAATAATAACTTGTCACCTAAGTTATTTCGTTACAAATGCCAAGCTATTTTATTTAAGATTCTAGAATCTCAATGTAAGCTACAATAGCTTCAGGGTTTGAGATACAAAGTCCAAGAATCTCTTCACGTTTCATCAAAGAAAGAAGTAATTAATTTTAGATCCAATTTTTCCTTAGATGGAGGAAAAATTGCAGTGTCAATAAATACCTGAATAGTTACTTTTTTTCTTCAAATTATATGGTTATTGTCATTTATCTCAAAGTTACCCTCAAATAACCAAATTGTTAAGAATAATTTCCGAATTTGAACATCAACTTTATACTCGCTTGTAAGCAATCGTCAGAAATGAATTTTCTTGAAGCCCCCCGTAATTGGCTTTTGCCGCAAAAATTCGGAAAATGAAAAAGAAGATCACAATTTTGCTGAATTCCCGACTTATTTATCAATCAATGTCGAATGGAGGAAGTGATGCCAGGAGCAGAACTTATTGGAGACAAATTCGTTACGAAAAACAGGTCTCTTACGGAGAAATAGTAATGTCAAGAACAAAACTTACTGAAAATGAACTGATCGAGGAAAGAATCGACCTATCAAGGGCTACATGTCCCAACAGAGAACAAAGGGCAAATGGTATAAATGTCTGGTATGGAAAAGCAAGCGATCTTTCAAAAGGATCCCGTTCAGGTTGCCTGAGGAAAAGAGAACATAATTTTCAGCAGTCAAGTGGTTGTGTTCTGAACTTTTATCTTTCAGTAAGGATTGGGACAATACGTGATGCTGTAGCTATATATCATGCACCTATAGGCTGCTCGTCTTCGGCACTTGGACACCGTGAACTCTACCGGCATGTGCCTGTTGAACTTGGCCGTCCTGCTAATTACAACCTCCACTGGATGACAACAAATCTTGGGGAAAAATAGGTCGTGTACGGTGCCGGTGACAAGCTCGACGCAGCAATAATAGAAGCTGAGAAACAGTACAGTCTAAAAGCTATCTTTATACTTATAGGACTTACGCACTTGAAGAGCAGGATCAAGCACTTTGAGTTTGTGTAAATCACTTTGAGTTTGAAAATCAGAATGTTTTGCACAGTTAATGTTTCTGTTGATTTTGTTAGTTTAATCACTTAAGACTTATTTGACTCAAAAAAAGTTAGTTTGGCTCACCAATTTTTCTTATTACATCCAGCATACCGTCATGTCCAAAAGGTTTTACTATGAAGCCCATGGAGCCTATTTTCATGGATTCTGTTATCAGGATCTCTTGTCCAAGAGAAGAGCACATTGCCATTTTTGCGTCATGATCTATGACAAGAAATTTATTTAATGATTCTTTACAATTTATATCATCTGGCACATCATTTGGCACCATTATATCCATTAACACAAGGTCCGGCTTTATATCTAGATATGTTTGAACTGCTTCCTCCCCATTAGCCACTTCAGCAACCACTTCATGTCCGTGTTTAAAGAGAATGTCTCTAATTGCCATTCGCATAAACTCGGCATCATCCACGATCATAATTCTTGCCATTTATTTGCCTTCGTTTTTATTTTTATTAAGATATATAATATTATGTGATTTTTCACTAATACATCTTCTAGTTGAATACCCCCAGCTTACTGGTGGAAGATAACTTTCCCATAACTCTACGGAACTCAACTGTTTTAGTTTTTTCGGTTAATATTGAGAAAGAGCCATCCACTATTTGCAACACACCACACCAGCCTAAATTTAGATCTCTTTAAAAAGTAAATTAAAAAAATAAACTAATGACAGTTACCATTCGCTTTTTGCTTCTTCCTTTACCCTCTATGCTATTGTTATTTCTTGCTAAATTTCTACCCTTACGGGAACATATAGGTTTACCAAGTTTTACGAAACGTATGCTTATTAATGCTTTAGAAGCCACCTCAAGCCGAGAATCATTAGTCTGTTTCCTGTAATGTTCCACGAGCCATTGTGGTCTGATTCTGTACTTTTAGTGGCATATCAGTCAAGTTTCGCTTGTAAGCTTGACGACTCTTACAGTGGTTCATCCTATGATTCGTCATGGCACTCTTATCCTGGCAGATCGTCTGGTTTGGACTAGAGACTTCCCACATTGTCCTAAGAGCTTCACATATTAACGTTACCATCAATGCATGTCTTAGGATTATCCAAATAGAAGGGATAGGGTGTAAGCAATACGTTTCACAACTTCTTGTCGTACCTTGGCATAACTTCTTGTCTGCTGGAGAATCAAATATAATTTTAAGACAGCCTCTAAGGAAGTATTAAATAAATTTAATACCATAGATAAAATAACTATAAAAATTAAAAACCAGGATTCACTAATAGGGGGGTTTAGTTTCTGGTACATGAAACCTTAAAAATTGAAGGGATGGATTGTGATCATTGCGTATTAAGGGTGGGAAGAGCTATTGCTTCCGTAAAGGGAGTAACGGAGGTGGATGTGAATCTGGAGAAACAAGAAGCAGTTGTGATCTTTGAGGAGGCCAGGACAGACATCGAAAAGATCAAGGCTTCTGTTCGGGAAGCGGGGTATGCTCCCTTATAAGATTCGTTTTTTTTCTTTATTTACCCATCGATTCAATCGATGAACCCTCGATTAAAAAGAATTACTATGAGTGAAGTAGACGGTATTAAGAGCTTATTTGCGGGGTAATTATGGCAGATAAAAGAAACATTATCATAAGCCTATTGATAGTGGTGGTAATATTACTTCTCGCCTTTCTGGCCTTTAGGCCAATGATGTATAGTTCAACCTACGGCCCAAGTGGCTACCAGCCCGGACAAATGGGACCAGGAATGATGAACAATCCAGGCTACAACTATAGTTCTGGATCTGGAATGATGCGTAATCAAGGCTACAATTATAGCTCTGGATCTGGAATGATGGGCAATATGATGGCGCTTTACGATCCGAGAGCCAGGCCCATAACCCAGGATGAGGCCCTAAGAAGCATGGAGAGCTTAGCCAGACAGTACTACGGCTCGAATGTAGAAGTCGAGGACTTTATGGCTTTCAGCAGCAACTATTATGCTGTTCTGAAAGATGCAAACAGCAGCCAGGATATAGCCGAAGTACTGGTGGACCGCTATTCAGGGTCAGCCTATCCTGAACCAGGACCAAATATGATGTGGAACACGCGATACGGCGCTGGAAGAACTCAGGCTGGAAACGCTGGCTACGACCTGGCCGGTGCGAAGAAGCTGGCAGAGGACTTCCTAACGGGCTACCTTCCGGGAGCGCAAATCATGGAGTCCAAACAAATGCCTGGCTACTACACCTTCGACTTCGGACGGAAGGATATCGAAGGCATGATGAGCGTAAACGCCTTTAGCGGTCAAATATGGGTGCATACCTGGCATGGGTCATATCTGGGTGGGATGAACGCAACAAGCGAATCCCACTCTGCAGCCTGAGTTTGCCAGATCATACTAAAAATTAAAAATGATAGAATAACATAGTAATTATTATTCGGAGAGTGGTTACAATATATGGATTCATGGGCAATTACGGCTACGGCATGATGGGGTATGGAGGTATGTTTTTCGGACTCCTATTCTGGATTCTTATAATTGTGGGAGCTTATCTGTTAATCAAATGGTTTGTTGAGCAGAACAAAACCCGTGGTGGTGAAGAGAAGTCTGCGCTGGATATTGCAAAGGAAAGGTATGCGAAAGGTGAAATTACTAAAGAAGAATTTGAAGAAATAAAAAAGCGCCTGGTATGAGGGAAAATATAGTTTTTAGAATCGCTTGGTTCTAAGGGTTGAGAGGATCACGGATGTCTAAACAACTAAACACTCTATGATCTTAACGTTGCCCTTTTTTAGAGAATTCTAAAATAAATATTTTCGTCCTAAACATAGTTGACAATACGGTTAATCAAATATTCTATTGCAGACTATTATTCTATAAAGCTTTCATTTTATAAATTCTATAAAGCTTTCATTTTATAAAACTTTCAGTTAATTTATTCACTAAAATAATCCGACATATAATTGGAGATAGAACTATGACTCAAGAAACCATAAAGGTTGCAGGGATGTCCTGCGGGCACTGTGTGATGAGAGTAAAAAAAGCAATTGAAGCAGTGGAAGGTGTACGAAAGGCGGAAGTAGACCTCCCGAACAAACAGGCAGTTGTTGAATACGAAGAAGGGAAGGCAAACCTCGAAAAAGTCAAGGCTGCGATTCGGGAAGCCGGATACGAACCCTTGTAATTATAAATTCTAAAGAATCTAGTGCATTTGTTTCAAAGAATTATATAGTAAAAGGTACAGATTTAAATTATATGGGTGAAGCGCCTGTTTGAAAAACGGCTGATGCTGTGGGGGTGAACACATCGGGGAGACAACATTCATAGTGGATGACATGGTCTGCAGATACTGCAAGGACATGATTACAAGGCTCGTTACCTCTATCAAAGGGGTTTCAAGAGTAGATATAAATATTTCTGACAGGACAGTAAATGTAACTTATGACAGCCGGATAACTGATGCGCATGTCATACGGATGACCCTGCTTAAAGCTGGATATAAAACTATAAATGAGCCCGGAAAAGTTTTTTAAACGCCGGGCAGTCCTGAAAAATATGGGTAGGCGACATATCTGATGGAAGTTACTATAGGAGTGTATGGCATGACCTGTGGTCACTGCCAGAAAAGAGTAGCGGATGCTATTTCTTCACTTGAAGGAGTAGAGTCAGTTGAGGTTGATCTCGAATCCGAAAGTGCTACTGTTAGCTTTGACTCTCAAAAGATAAGTCTGGATAATATAAAGGGAGCTATCCAAAAGGCCGGGTACTCAACCGAAATTGAAGAAGATGCCCAGGAAGTTCAAGAAAAGGGTCAGACAGAAACTTCCGCTACTGCAGAAGTAGAAGGCACAACTTCAGAAACTACTGATATGGCTTTAGAAAAGCCTGAAGGCGATTCTCAAACCTGCTCCCTGACAGAAGCATGCAAAATTGCAGAAAAAGAAGCAACCCGCATCTCAAGTCAAAAAACAGGCTCAAAAGAAATCACCCTTGGAGTTTCTGGCATGACCTGTTCGGCCTGCGCCCTAAATATCGAGAAGATATTAAAAAGAAAGGAAGGCGTGGACTCAGTTGCTGTCAATCTGGAGCTCGGTAGAGCAAAGGTTAGCTTTGATCCTTCCCTTATTTCTCCTAAAGAAATCGGGGAAGCTATAGAATCCATCGGGTATAAAGTCGAGAAGGATAAGGTAACTCTCAATCTTCAGGGCATGAGCTGTGCGTCCTGTGCTGCAAACATTGAAAAGATTCTTAATAAAACAGACGGCGTGATTTCAGTCTCGGTAAATTTCCCTCTTGAAAAGGCATTTGTAGAATTTGATTCATCCCGTATTTCTGTCAGAGAGATTATTGCTGCAGTTCAGGGAATTGGCTATGGAGCATCGGTCAGGGCTGAGACTGTTGAGTATGAAGACAGAGAGCAAATGTCCAGGGATGCTGAAATCCGGAGGCAGAGGAATAACCTGATCATCGCTCTTGTGCTGGGAATTCCAATCGGCCTCGGGAACATGAGCATGATGTTTCCTTTCCTATCTTTTGTGCCTGCCTTCCTTTCCAACCATATCGTTCTATTTATACTGTCTACTCTTGTCCTTCTTTTCCCTGGAAGGCAGTTTTTTGTCGGGACTTTCAAGGGCTTCAAGCACGGCGTAACTGATATGAACCTGCTGATTGCTGCAGGGACAGGGTCAGCCTACCTTATCAGTGTGGCGGCAACTTTTCTTGATCTGGGTCCAGGGTATAACAACCTTTACTATGACACTGTAGCTTTCCTGATAATTTTCATTGTCCTTGGCAGGTACCTCGAAGCCAGGGCAAGAGGCCAAACATCGGCAGCAATCCGGAAATTGATGGGACTCAGGGCAAAAACCTCCAGGATCCTTGTTAATGGTGTGGAAAAGGAGGTTCCTGTAGAAGAAGTAGCAGTTGGTGACATTGTAATTGTCCGGCCCGGAGAAAAGATCCCTGTTGATGGGGTTGTGGTGGAAGGAGGTTCGGCAGTAGACGAATCCATGCTCACAGGAGAAAGTATTCCAGTGGAGAAAGGCCCAGGAGATACGGTTATTGGGGCTACCCTGAACAAGACAGGGTCCTTCAGGTTCAGGGCCACAAAGGTTGGGGCTGACACTGCCCTTGCCCAGATAATAAGGCTCGTGGAAAATGCTCAGACTACCAAAGCCCCCATCCAGCGGGTTGCAGACGTTTTTGCTGGCAACTTCATAGTAGCCGTGCATATTATTGCCCTTCTTGCTTTTTTCTTCTGGTTTTTCATAGGCTACTGGCGCTACGGAGTAGGAGAATCCGCATCACTCGGAGGAATTAGCCCATTCCTCTTTTCCTTGCTTATTGCCATAACTATCCTCGTAATTTCCTGTCCCTGTGCTGTTGGGCTTGCAACTCCTGCAGCCATTATGGTAGGCACAGGCAGAGGTGCGGAAAACGGGGTCCTTATAAAAGGTGGAGAAGCTCTGGAAAGGGCTCATAAACTTGATACTATCGTTTTTGACAAAACAGGAACCCTTACCGAAGGCACTCCGAAACTCACAGACTTGATTGCAGCTCCTGGCCATGAGGAAAAGGAAGTACTTTTTATTGCAGCAACAGCTGAAAAAGGATCAGAGCATCCTCTCGGGGAAGCTATAGTAAAAGGGGCTGAGGAAAGAGGAATTAGCCTTGGAAAGGCAGATCGTTTCCATTCCCTTCCTGGAAAAGGAATCGAAGCCTATTTTGAAGAAAAAAGAATTTTGCTCGGTACCCGCAAACTTATGGAAGAAAATGGAGTCCCTTTTAAGGGACTGGAAGCCAAAATGCGAGAGTTTGAAGAAAATGGGAAAACAGCAATGCTTGTGGCTCTAGGGAATGAAAACATCGGCCTTGTTGCAGTAGCCGATACCCTGAAGGAGAACTCTAAGGAGGCAGTTGAGACCCTGACAAAAATGGGTATCGAAGTAGTTATGCTTACCGGAGACAATGCCATTACAGCTGGTGCAATTGCAGCAGAGGTAGGAATCCAAAAAGTGCTTGCCGAGGTGCTGCCCGAAGACAAAGCAAACGAAATAAAAAAGCTCCAGAAGGACGGCAAGCTTGTTGGAATGGTGGGTGACGGCATTAATGATGCCCCTGCCCTGATTCAGTCCGATGTGGGAATTGCCATGGGAGCAGGCACGGATGTGGCAATGGAATCCGCAAAAATTGTGCTTATAAAAAATGACCTGAGAGATGTAGTTGCAGCTCTTAAGCTGAGCCGGCTAACCATAAATAAGATCAAGCAGAACCTTATCTGGGCTTTTGGGTACAATATAATAGGCATCCCTATTGCAGCGGGAATTCTTTACCCCTTCTTTGACCGGATCCTTATCACGCCTGAACTTGCAGCCGCCTTCATGGCCCTCAGCTCAGTCTCAGTGACGACCAATTCCCTGCTAATGAAAAGAAGCAAGATTAGATAAATCCAGAAAAATAATTTTGAAGCTGATTAACGAGATTTAAGATTGAAGCTTCGAGAATTCTGAAATTAAAGAGAGTTATGGTGAGTTATATGGTAAAATTCGGATCCAGGGATAACAGGCCCAGATTAGTGCTTCTATCAAGTATTTCCACCTCAATAGTGCTTGTAATCCTTTTCCTTTTTGGGGCTATTTCAACCAATGCACTCAGAGAAGAAGTTGCCTATACTCAGGTAGATATGGCTGCAGGCTCAATTTTTGTTTTTGTAATTACAATGATAATTTCACTGTCTCTCTGGCCTAAAGTCATGGATTGGCTTGAAAAAAAGGATAAAAATAAAGTGATTTCAAAGTAATTTATTTTTAGTATCACTTTTTAAGATTCTTTGATGTTTTGTGTTGGTTGAAAGAATTGATAATATTTTTCAGCTATGTTAAATCAATATCAATCAACTGATTTTAAGTAGGTTGAATAGTTACCAATATTTTTTTGGAAATGCAGTATTAGAGACACTGTATTAAATACCAGGATCTGTAAAATCTCAGATTCAACTCAAAACCTAACACTATTCGCAGTTCCTTTAAGGTCTATTACTTCATAGGATTGCACTGCTCCCTTAACAAGGCGCTCTCCACCAATGGTGGTTTTGCTAGTTGTTCGGATCGCGATAGTTTTAAAATCTCGTGCTGAGCCGTCGAGGTTGATAGAAGGCACTATTAAAGTCAGCGTTGTAACACGAAGGTCCGGAACACTCTCTAAAGTCACCGTAACCATCGTACCGACCTCCGTTTTTTGTGTACGGATTTCTTCTCCTCTAAAGCTATGTGTGCCTTTCGAGTCTTTATAGTTGAAAATAGGTTTACCTATGATGCTGGTCGTTGAATAGCTTATACGTACATCCTTGTACTTCTGTCCGACTCCTTGCAGAACGAATAGGTTTGGCTCATTGTATTGATATGGACTAACGGATTTTATTCCTGTTTCCTGGCCTGGTGAAGCCGAAGGAGATGCTCCTGCTGACGCAGCTGTCAATGAAACTACAAAAAGGACTGCCAGTAAAAATCCTGATGTCCTTTTTAGCTTCTCAAATGTTTGATTTCTCATTTACCCCACTCTCCAAACTTTTGCCGAATTTGATTTAATTTTTAGATATTTCTCATATTTTATAAGATAGTTCGAGCTATCATTATTTCTCTAATTTAGTGACTATAATCAGGAACTCAGAAATAATAAAGATATCTGTGTTTAATTTTATCATATTTTCCAATCTGAATTCAAATATAATTCAAAAAAGCCACATGGAATTACTATATATGCTCTGTTGGTTTGAGCCAGCCATATAAGTATGGTTTTAATAATAGGGGGAACTTTAATACATTATTGAGACTATATCATGTTAATAATTTTAAATAATTCCTTTTCAGGTTAATAAGTCAAAGGCAGTGTTTGTACATGAGAGAATCAGTCAGAAAACTTGGGCTCATAGGAGCTGGCCTCTGGGCAATGACCGAAGAAAAAATAGATGATCTTGTAAAGGACCTGGTGGATAAAGGAGACATCAGTAAGGAAGAGGGCAAAAAGGCTATCCAGGATCTCCTTGAAGAAAGCAAAAAACAGAAAACAGATCTTGAAAAGAAAGTTTCTGAAAAGATTCAGGATGCTATTTCCAAAAAAGATATTTTCACCAAAAAAGATGTGCACGAACTTGAAGCAAGGATAGTGGCTCTAGAAGAAGAAATTAAGAGATTGCGGAACAAAGAAAAGATGTTTTTCAAGTGAGAACTGTCTATTCAGTTAAGTTTTCACTTCCTTTCCATTTCACACTTCTTGAACTACTATCTCTTCTCCAGGACTTGAATCTTCAAGCAAGTTCTCAAGACCTGCCATGTTAGAATTAACCTCATCGAGTTCTGCTTGTGTAAGGCCTACTCCCAAATCTTCGGCTGGTACGTTATTCCCTACATCGGCATCATTTGAGTCTTTTCCTGCCTCTTTTACTTTAGACGTATCATTTCCGATACATCCGGATCCTGCAATCCAGACAATTAAAACTGATATTACGAGCAGATGAGTGAATTTGACCATTTTCTGCCTCCTCAAATCTAATCATTTTTAAGTGAAATTGGAAATCTCACCCTTTAACTGTGGTTTTTAATCCTTCAAAAGAGGTCTTCATTTTAGTCGATTGAATTGACACTTACAATAAAAGAACTAGCTTTAACTATTTGCCCTTTTAGTATTTACACTTTTAGTATTGTTAAGCTCAGTTTTCAGCCTATTCTCGACTTCAGTTTCATTAATTTTTTCAGTTTCATATTTTTTTAGCTCTTCAAAAATATCTATGAGCAGCTTATTTGATTTATTGATATCACTGAGAGATTGAAGCAGGTAATTGTTTGCCTTTTCCATATTTTCCCTGGTGACATTCTTATCGTAATAGATCGAGTCCGCATCTTTTTTCTTTTCCTGAGCAGATTTTAGATATGCCTTGTAACTGGCAAGTTTTATTTCAAGGTCAGATATATCAGCGCCAGTTTCATTCAGGCTCTTGATTTTCTCCTCAAGTTTTTCAGAGAGGGTTTCGGATTTTTCAAGAAATTCTCCAATTTTACCACTTACAGTCTGTCCAGCACCTGCGAGACTGATTTTCTGTGCGTCATCCCAGACTTCACGTACTGACCTGACCGTGGCAGCAAGCTCTTTCTGATTGGAAGCATTTGCAACTTCTAACTTTTCAGCCTCAAGCAGTTTAATTTTTTCATTTATAGCAGCAATTCTCTTTTCAGTTCCATTTCCATTTGAATATTCCATGTTGCTTTTCACATTTGAGAGGTGAGCGATCATATAATTAATACTCGAGTTAAGGTAAAGCTTTGTGGCATTTAAAGCTTCATTCGAGTTCGGGTTAAGTTCTTCGGCCCTGATTTGACTTCTGATCTTAAGGAAATCTTTTTTTGATTCCTGATATTCTTTCCTTTCAAGCTGGAGTTCTTCCTTTATTTTCTTCCTTTCCTCTTTATATTCGGAAATTCGGTTCTGATCTTTTACGTTGAGGTTATTCTGAAGCCCCTCTGGATCGGACTCAGAGTCGTTGACATCACTCTTATTGTCAATCTCATTATCGTATGAGCTTCTGGAATCCTCGCGCATATATTGATTCTGGTTTCCATGTCCATCTGAAGAAACTTTTGCAGCCGAGGCTCCACCTGGCAGCGCGCTAATTAATGCTAATATGATCGTAAAGTAAGTCAGATATCGGATAAATCTTAATTTTTTCATCTGACTACCTCCCTTTGTAAGTCATGATACTGTTGTATAGAAGGAGGTAAATATAAGCATTCTTTTCTGAATAAGTTTGATTAATAGGCACATACATATTTTCAAGCTTGATAGAGCTTTTATTTGCTTCATAAAGCTTGAATACGCCTTTGTGGCATTATAAATTTCTGTAATGAAAAGTAAAAGTTTTATGTTAAAAACTCATTTAACATTGCGTGAATTTTAGAAAGCTTTACAGGATCGCCTGTGTTTCCTTTTTAATTATGTTTTTTCAGGGAAATGCACTTGCGACCACAATTCACGGGACTGTGTACGAGTGGAATAGTTTCAAAACTCTAAATAACACAGTGGTTGAAGTTAATTCTACTCCTGAACAATACTTTGTTGCAACGGATGCAAATTATTCCTTCAATCTTACTCCAGGAACTTACTTGATTACTGCTTACTATTTAGAGGGAAAAACTGCCGTTTATTCAGCTAAGGAAGAGGTTGTAATATTAGACAAAGGAGAGTATGTTCATGACCTTCTCATGTTTCCCAACAATAATGGAGAAGAACTTCTGAACCAGAGTGGATTTGAAGGTCCGGATCTGAATTTTGATGAGACAAAGCCTGTAGCTCAGGCAAGCTCTCAAAACTACTTTTTCGTTTCTGTTTTCCTTGCTTTCATAATCATCCTGTTACTGGCAGGCTATTTCTTAAAAGAGAGACGTAAAAAACCTCCTGAGATAATAGCTAGTTTTCCGGGAGGAAACGATTTACCGGAAGGAAACGGAGAGATAAAAGCACTGCAGCCTGGTAGTAACATAAATGAAGCAGAGTTTTCTGAAGAGATTGAAGACGATTCGGCAGAGGGTCTTGATGAAACTTATGAAATAAGTTCTAAGTTGTCTTCAGAAACCGCTTTTGAGACAGGAGACCTTCAGGAGGATCGCGAAATTACTCTCCCTGAGGATCTCAAAGAACTTCTGAATCTAATCCGAACTAACGGAAACCGAATTACCCAGAGAGAACTCCGAAAAAAATCTCCCTACTCTGAATCCAAAGTCAGCCTTATGCTTTCGGATCTTGAAGAACGCGGCTTGATTGAAAAATTCAAAAGAGGTAGGGGAAATATTATTCGCATTCCTGACGAACATGTCCCTAAACAAACAGAAGATGAAAGTAAGCAGGAATAAGGCAGGAGAGGTATTCTATACCTTCTCTTTTGAAGAAAATAAATCGCAAACTATATAACTAAATTCATCTACTAAGCAGCAAGAACGGTCAACGATATTTGAAAGATCGGTTATGAGAATCTTAGAATGCCCTTTTTGCTTTCTTAAGCTCCAAGGATTGTTTTCTTATGCGCCAGAGATCACCCACTGAATGCTGTTCAATTGAGCTTTATTAAATAGCAAATACTAGGGTAATTAGTATGTACTGCTCTATCTCTGGACGCTGTTTCAATCAATTGAGCTTTATTAAATAGCAAATACCCGGGTAACAGGGCCTTACTTTATGAAATTAAGTTTAAAAAGATTATATAAATTGCACGAGGGACAACATGAGAATTTCCATGGACATTGAATTAAAAGATGTGCCCGGGCAGATGCTTTTAGCCCTCCAGCCTCTTTCGGAATGTAAAGCTAACCTGATAACTGTATTACATCACCATCAGAAAAGGACCCCCAGAAAAACAGTACCAGTACAGCTTATTCTTGAAACTAGGCCTGAAAGCATTGAAATAATAAAGGCGAAACTGGAAGAGAACGGAATCAGAGTTGTAAGAGTTGGAGAACATCGTTTCAGGGAAAGCTTAAATGTGGTCCTTATAGGGCATGTGGTCCATACAGGAATCCAGGATACGATTGACGAGATTGACAAAACTGGATTTGCTGAGGTTGTGGATCTTTCCCTCTCCATGCCTGGCATTAATCTGCTTTCTTCAGCCTTCATAAGAATTGATGCTGTGGGTAAAGAGGATCTGCAAAAGGCCCTCAATATCCTGAAAGAAGTATCGGCAAAAAAAGACCTGCTGATGGTTCTCCCAATAGACATCCAGGCCTGAAAAATAGTTTAAGGAGATTTGGAAATATGAAGACGGTATGCTGTTCGATTCTTGGATTCGGTGCAATCGGACAGGGTGTGGCCGAGGTACTCCTGATGAAAAGAGAGTATCTGGAGAGTATAGGGCTGGAAGTGAAAGTGGTTGCTGTTGTGGATTCGAAAGGTGCAACTGTCAATCCTCAAGGCGTAGACCTTACCGACTGCCTTTCCCGCAAGAGAACAAGTGGGACAGTCGCCCTTGAAAATATTACAGGCGTCGAAGTAATCAGGTCCGTAGACCATGAACTTGTGATCGAGACCACTCCCACAAATATAAAGACAGGCGGAGCGGGTCTCCAGAATATGCTTGCAGCCTTCCAAACCGGAAAGGACGTTATTACTTCCAACAAAGGGCCTCTCACCTTGAAATACAGGGAACTCATGGAGACTGCAATAGCAGCAGGGTCGAATTTCAGGTTCGAAGCTACAGTCGGAGGCTCGATGCCAGTTATTAACCTGGCAAACGAAGTTCTTGCAGGCAATAAGGTTATAAGTATCAAAGGCATCCTGAACGGAACCTGTAATTATATCCTTACAAGAATGCTGGAAGAAAGAGCAAGTTACACTGACATTCTTGCCGAGTCCATGCAACTCGGGATTGCAGAAACCGATCCTACATACGATGTGGAAGGAATTGATACTGCCTGCAAGCTGGTAATCCTGGCAAATGCTATATTCGGGCTTGATGTTACTTTTAAGGATGTTAAAGTCACAGGAATTACAAAGGTCACTCCTGAAGCCCTGGAGATGGCTTATGAAAGAGGGTATGTGATCAAACTTATAGGCGAAGTTAGCAGGGAAAGGATCCATGTAGCTCCAAGGCTTGTCCCGATCAACCATCCTCTTGCAGTAGGAGGGACCTTAAATGTCGCATCTGTAGACACTGAACTTGCAGGGGAAATTACGGTTACTGGTAAGGGCGCAGGCCCCGTTGAAACCGCAAGTGCAATTCTTAGTGATCTGATTGCAATTTATGGTAACCTGTAAGGGTTAAGAAAATGGTTTTTTGAAACCCGAGCTTCGGAAAACTATACTAAAGTATCATATTTTCTTCACTAATCTTAAACCTAGAGTTGAACCATAAAAACACGGAAGGACACGGAAAAACTATAACGTTGGAAATTAGCCCTCTTGAGCGAATCGAAATTACAAACATCAAATTAGTCCTCTTGAGCGAATCGAAATTACAAACATCAAATTAGTCCTCTTGAGCGAAGCGAAAAGGACCTCGTGCTCCCGAAGCGAAACTCGGGAAGCGAAACTCTGCTGGCGAAACTCGGGCAATTTGGGCTGAAAAGTTGCTCAGGTATCTTCTTTCGTCCATGTTTTCCGTGTTTTCCGTGTTTATGGAATATTGAAGGCTCTTCGCTTTTTCGAGGGGGTTGAAAATAATTGTTTAGTTATAAAGTTACCAGGCCAAAAAGAGAAATATCAAGCTTGATTGTGATTTTTAACAATAAATATTCTTGATTTTTATACCTGCTACTCCCATATTTGGGGAATAAATACAAGTCACCCACTCAAAAAAGCGAAGAATTGAGTGACTTAAATGTAAATATTTATGTTTGGAACTATAAATGAAAAAGCTGCGTGGACCATGACAAGCTTCAGGGAATTTGCAGAAACCTGCCAGGCAATTGAAAAGTTATCAAGTACTATTGATATTACAAATAAAGTTGCTGATCTTCTTAAGAAAGTTGATGTAGAAGAGCTGCCCCTTGCTACTCATTTTATTATGAGTGAGGTTTTTCCTGCCTGGAGTGGAGTGCAGCTCGGAATTGGCACAAGCCTGCTGTACGTTTGTCTCTCCAAGGCCTCCGGCATGTCTATAAAAAGTATAGAATCTCTTGTCCGGACAACAGGCGATATAGGAGATACAGCACTTCTTATCCTGAAAGAAAAACGAAAAAACCAGGTCACTTTTTCTTCTTTCCTCGAAGAGCAACCAGATCTCTCAATCACCGACATCTACAAGCGCTTTAAAACGGCTTCCGAGGCCTCCGGGAAGGGCTCGCAGGAAGTTAAGGTCAAAAACCTTCAGTTCCTTTTTAACTCCTCAACCCCAAGGGAAGCAAAGTATATTTCCAGGCTTGCACTTGAGGAACTCCGTATAGGGGTCGGGGAAGGAGCTGTCAGGGATGCCATCGCGAAAGCTTTTTCCGTCTCTGCAGATGTGGTAGAACACGCATATATGGTCACAAATGACCTCGGGATAGTGGCTGCAGCTGCCAAAAAAGGCGGTGTGGAAGCTCTCAAAGGACTCGGGATCGAAATTAACCGCCCCGTTAAAATGATGCTTTCCCAGATCAGCCCTGATATAGATGTCGATATCAAAGAGATGAAGGAAGCTGCAATCGAATGGAAGTTCGACGGGGCAAGAGTCCAGATCCACAAGGCGGGAAACTCAGTTACCCTTTTTTCACGAAAACTTGAAAACGTCACAAATTCCCTTCCAGATCTTGTTGAGATTATTCGAAAGCATGTGAAAGCCGAATCTGCAATCCTTGACGGAGAAGCCGTTGCAGTGGACGAAAAAGGAAAACCAAAGGCTTTCCAGGAAATCCTTAAACGTTTCCGGCGCAAGTACGACTTAGAGGAAAAAATACTCGGAATCCCGATCCAGCTCAACCTTTTTGATATCATGTACCTGAACGGCAGAACTCTGATCGATCTTCCTCTTCTTGAGCGCCGAAAAGAGCTTGAGTCCTGTGTGGAGAGCTCGGTTGAGGACTCAAAATCCATTTGCGTGGACAAGCAGGTTATAACCGGAGACCTCGAGCTTGTGGAAAAAGTCTACAAGGAAGCCCTGAAGGCCGGGCACGAGGGCGTCATGGTCAAAAACCCTAATTCGGTCTATTCCCCTGGCAAACGCGGTAAGAACTGGCTCAAGAAAAAACCCCTTATGGAAACCCTTGATCTTGTAGTGGTGGGAGCTGAATGGGGCTTTGGCAGACGTGCAAACCTCATAGGTTCTTACACTGTTGCCTGCTATGACCCTGAGACTTCCAACTATTTGCAGGTCGGCAAGGTTGGTACAGGCCTGACCGACGAACAGCTAAAGGAACTCACAGAAATGCTTTCCGGATTGATGGAAGGCGGAGAATCAGGCGGGGTATTTGCTATAAGGCCGAAAATCGTTCTGGAAATCGCCTTTGAGGAAATCCAGAAAAGCCCCAACTATGACTCGGGTTTTGCACTTCGCTTTCCCCGCTTCATCCGCATCCGGGATGATAAAGACCCCGAAGAAGCAGATACCATTCAGCGGATTGGAAGAGTGTACAGCCAGCAGTTGAAGAGGCTCTAAAGGACACAGCTGCAGGTTTCTTTTCGCGGCTTATAGCGTACCCTTTTAAAATTATAGTTTCGGACTTACTATAGTAAACTCACGAGTTAATCACATTTTTGAACAAATATCTGGTATATGACCAGATTTAGAAAGTTGACTCTTGTGTTTAATGTCTAAAACTATAATTATTGGTCGTCCATTTGTATTCGGTTGTTATTATTCCACAATAATCAAAATAACGTCTAATATCACTCTTTTCCCGTGAGTTTGGTGATTGTAGAGATACGTGCCGCCAAAGCTTCAAAACGTGGGCAAAAGGTGCG
>MDTP02000013.1 GCA_001714685.2 Methanosarcina sp. Ant1
GTTTCACGATCTCAAATATATAGGAATAAAATTATACTTCGCGGTAGACGTGAAAGGAAATGTGACAAAGTCAAGTTATGTAAGTCGTTAGATTTAGGCCATATGTTCACCAGTTTTAGACACAATATAAATTTGGTTAATGTTACAAAAAAGCTATCAAGAAAAATGTCTAATTTTTAATGTCGGCCTGCCGAATATAGGATAAACTGACAATATAGCTATTTATTTGTTAACGATTCCAATAAACAGGATGTCAGTTCATCTAAAAAAATGTTGTTTGATTAAGGTATTTCGGATAATTTCCAGAGATGTTGACACGCAATACTGGGCTACAGATGTAATGGATAGCGAGACTGCAGCGGTTGAAGATGACCGCCATCAGGTCCGATGTTGAAGGCCATCAGTTGGTCCTGGTGGATGACAGCATGTTCGAAGGCCATCAGCAGAAGAACTGTGGATCTGGTCAGAAAGGTCCTACAAAGGCCGTGATATGCGCATCGGCAGCCCTCTGATACTTGCGCACTGCTATTTAAGAACCGATATGTCAAGCCCCTGCTTTTAAAAACGAATCGATATAGTCAGCCGTAACGAGTTGATTGCTACTACAAGACGATTGTTTGGTGTCGAGGCAGTTATCTACTCTGACTCGCGTGCCATCTCAGCCACGAGGGCCGTGTCAAAGCTATTGGAATACCTGAAGATCCTTTGCATAGGCTGCCTTACCGGCGTATCCTCTGGAGATTCCATGTCAGAAATGCATAGCTGCGCAGATGAAGCTAACAGAATATATAAAATGTTGATATTAGGCCTTACTCCTAGACATACACAGGTTTTATCGCTTCCTCTATCTTGCGTTCCGTCTCCTTGGGGATCTCCGTCATGCCTTGTTCACTGCTCATATGGGCTCTGGCATGCTCCATAGCTTCTTCCTTCGTCTTTGACTGAACACGGAAGCCGCAGGTGTGCTCCAGATTCCTGCAGCAAAATAGCATGTATTCAACATCTGGCATAATTACACCTCAAAATATATAGGCTGAAGTAAATTTTCCTGAGCCTCTTTCAAAATAATATATTATTTGATTTTATTTTATGTAACTCACATTCCGCACCCCTGCCAATATAGGATAATAATCTCTAGATAATGGCTATTTTATTAATTTATATTTATCAAAATGATACATCTGTGTAGTGAATTTGTACAAAAATGCCAGAATTCGGAATGTGGGATGTAAGGTATACATTTCGAAGAACAAGTGACGCTCAATGCGATCATATTCCCTCATACCTTCCTTCCCAACCGAGGCTGGAGGAAGTTTGTGTCTTTGTGGTGAGTATATCACTGAGCGCTGGGCAAAAGAAAAGGAAAAAAGAGAAGAGTTAAGGAATGACGAAATTATAATTTCAAGGATTTCTGTTACTGATATTATCTTTGATGGTATTTTAGGGGAATGGAATTATAAGCCATTCCCAAAGTGAAAACTTGATTTTATTTTTAACCATTCCTAAGTGTGGTCTTCTCGTTCCTATGGTCGTCGTGGTCTGGAGTCAGCTGTTGCAGGTGGCTTCAGCAGCATGAAGACCACGATGATATTTCTTCGACAATTCTATTGTTTATTATCTGGTAGAGATTACAGGTGGCTTCAGCATCACGAGGGCTACGATGATTCCAAGCACCGACAACCCAGCTACGTAGGGGAAAACGTTGACGTATCCGCCCAGCATATCCTTTGCTGCGCCTGCCATCAAGTTTCCTATGATGGCACCGACACCGTAAGCTGTGTAGACCAGGCCGTAGTTGCGTGCATAGTCCTTGGTGCCGAAGTAGTTAGCTGTGGCCGCTGGAGCAATAGCCAGCCAGCCGCCGAGACAGAGCCAAAGTATTGAGAATGATATCGCATACATGTTGACTGATGTCGGATTCATGTATACCAGCAGGGATGCAGCTATGATCAGAACATATGATAGTATGGCGGCTCTTGGCGGAGTAAGCTTATCCGTCAGTGTACCGAAGAGAGGCCTCCCGCCTGCATTACAAAGTGCGAATGGCAGAATGAGGTTGGTCATCAGCACTCCTGCGGCTACTGCCTCCATGCCTGCATTGCCAGCCACCTCCATGCCTGCGGGTTTTGCAACGCCTATGGCCATGAGTCCGGCAAGAGCACCTATGGTGTAGCAGATCCAGAGGCCCGTGAAGGTCTTGGTCTTCACCATCTCTCCTCTAGTGAACTCTGACTTCGCAGCACCTGCAATGGCTGCAGGCGGCTTCCAGCCTTTTGGAGTCCACCCTGCGGGCGGGAAGACCAGAAACGTGGAGAGAGCTACTAATAATATAAGGAAAGCTACGCCCAAAATCTGGAATGTAGTGAATATTCCGACGCTTGCAGTCAGCACATCCGCTATCTTCCCTGTGACAAAAGCAGCGAAGCCGAATCCAAACAAAGTAAGTCCTACTGCAAGACCCCTTTTGTCCGGGAACCATCTTGCAGTGGTTGTGATCGGGCAGCCGTAAGCTATACCAACGCCCACGCCTGCAACAGCGCCGTACAAAACGGCAAGGGTTATCGGCGAGGTTGCAAAGGAAGCCAGAATCCAGCCGAGACCAACGATAACACCACCGATCATTCCCACTTTTCTGGGTCCCATCGATTCTATGTACTTGCCAACCAGCGGCATGGTAAACGCAAAACAGGCTAGGGATACAATGTACGGCAGCTGCATCTCAATTGCGCTGACAGTTAGCCCGAAGCCTCCTGCTGATACAGGATCTGTAAATACTTTCTTCAATGGTACACTCAGTACACTGTAGGCATAGACGGAACCCAAACAGAGTTCGATGATGGTACCGACAATAACTAATATCCATCGCCCAGACTCCGCGGGCATGCCTAATATCTTGACATCATCTGCCATAAGCTTAACACCTTCGGATGGAATTATTTTATTCTTATTCAATGCTGGAAATAAATATGATCTATATTTGTTACTATTCAGCCTTCCTATATCAGTTTATGATCTCGATTTTGACGAAATATATGAGTGCAAACACTAATCAATGAAAAAGAATAAACGCAACAAATAGACACAATTTAAGAATATCAATTCAAATGAATTTGCTCATCGAATTTTAGTAAGGTGGTTGATGGAATTTTTTTGCCTGGACTGAATAGTTATTTATCCTTATTCAATACGGTAACAGATATTGATCTATATTTTTTCTGTGTTTATCAAGAATCCTTCATTAACCCCTCCATTACCTTCGAACGACTATTAAACTGTTTTTTCCGTCGAGCGATTTCTAACGGTCTAATTTTAATTTTGTTCCTCCCTATTTAAATTTGACGGTAATTATCAGGATTATTCATTATATTAATTGATATATTATTTTAATTGATTTTACAGCTCGCAGTAAGACTCTAACCCTGTAATTAATTGAAAAATGTAACAAAAAACATATTACTATCCTTAACCATCGATAGTAGAGAATCATTATCAATTGAAATCATCTATTTGTGGCAATCTCTTTTAAGAAGAATACTAAATACCAGAAGAGGTAGTGCTAATATGCTAAAGATCAACCCAAAGACTTCCTGGAACAACACACAGTGCATGCCGACAGTATCAGCAACCGCTTATGTGGACGACTCAGCTGTACTAATAGGGGATGTAAGGGTCGGAGATAGAGTATATGTCGCGCCTGTGGTCTCACTCAGGGCGGATGAGGCTAATCCTATCATCATAGGCGACGAATGTAATATACAGGACGGCGTAGTATTTCACGGCCTTGAGGGTAGCTCTATTGAGCTAGGAAAGCGCGTCTCAATAGCTCATGGCGCTGTAGTCCACGGCCCCATGAAAATCGGTAATGATAGCTTTGTGGGCTTCAACGCGGTGGTGCATGCATCCACCCTTGGCGAGAAGTGTTTTATCGCCCATGGGGCGGTGGTCATAGGCGTGAAGCTTGCCGATGGCAAGTTCGTACCACCGGCTACTTTAGTGGATACACAGGATAAGGCCGATGCACTTGGACCGATCCCGGAAAATCTCAAGCACTTCAATGAAGAGGTAGTCAAGGTAAACAAGGAGTTTGCCGCCAGCTACGGCATGAAGTCCAGGATGTGAGACAGCCGATAATTTATCTGTCTTCTTTTTAGCTAAACGAAAAAATAAAAAGATTTAAGTTGAGGCCTTCTTCGTTCCGATGGCTGTCGTGATCTCAGGCAGCTGTTGCAGGTGACTTCAGCAAACTAAGAGCCTATCCGAAAGTGCTGTGACCTGCTATAACTTGTACAGTTACAATATAAACAACCGGAACGGATACTCGGATATATAAAGATCTAATGTAACTTTTCAACGTGCATCACTGACTTTTCGGATAGGCTCTAAGGCCACGATGATGCCAAGCACTGACAGCGTAGCTACAGCAGGAAACCGCGTCAGTCCTATATAATGAGAAAAATTGAAGTGAGAAAAGTGGATAAATTTTTCATACATCTTAAATATATAACCTGAAATTTCATACCGTTATTATGGAGTTTCACAACAAGCTATTTATGAGCAGGTGTGGAATTCCATTCATATGATTCAGGCAAGAAGACCTTTTATGCTCATGATCCTTGATGGCTGGGGATACAGGGAAGACGAAGAAGGAAACGCTATCCTGGCAGCCATAACTCCAAACCTTGATCGCCTAATTAAGGAATACCCCTGGTGTTTTTTAGAAGATTCCGGGGAGGCTGTAGGCCTTCCAGAAGGTCAGATGGGAAACTCAGAAGTTGGGCATCTGAATATAGGGGCAGGAAGAGTTGTGTATCAGGACCTTACTCGAATAAACCTCTCCATCAGGAACGGCGATTTTCTCAAAAACCCGGTTTTTCTGAATGCAATTTCAAATGTCAAGGTCAATGACTCAAGCCTGCACCTCATGGGACTTGTCTCCTATGGAGGCGTTCACAGCTATATGACTCACCTTTATGCCCTTATCAAGCTTGCAAATGAGAAAGGGCTAAAAAAAGTTTATATACACGCTTTTCTGGATGGGAGGGACGTACCCCCTAAAGCCGGGCTTGCAGACATAAAGGAACTTGATGAGTTTTGTAAGGAAAATGGGACTGCTAAAATCGCAACCGTATCAGGACGCTACTACTCAATGGATAGAGATAAGCGCTGGGACCGGACAAAACTTTCTTATGAAGCCCTTACTCTGGGAGTTAGTCCCTATTCAGCCCCTGATGCAGAGACTGCGGTTTTTGAAGCCTACGGCAGGGGAGAAACTGATGAGTTTGTAAAACCTACCGTAATCACTGATTCAGAGGGAAAGCCCGAAGCAACAATCCAGGACAATGATTCCGTGATCTTCTTCAATTTTAGGCCCGATAGGGCACGGCAGCTTACCTGGGCTTTTATAAATGAGGATTTCGAAGGCTTCGCGAGGGAACAGCGTCCGAAGGTTTACTATGTCTGTATGGCCCGGTACGATGAAACCCTGGACTTACCCATTGCTTTCCCTCCGGAAGATCTGAAAAATATGCTTGGAGAAGTGCTGAGCAAGCAGGGACTGATCCAGCTCCGCATTGCCGAAACCGAGAAATATGCCCATGTGACCTTTTTCCTGAATGGCGGACAGGAAAAATGCTATGAAGGTGAAGACCGTTGCCTGATCCCCTCTCCGAGGATCGCTACTTACGACTTCAAACCAGAAATGAGCGCATACGAGGTCACGGATGAAGTTATCAGGAGAATTCAGTCAGGAAAGTATGATGTTATTATCATTAACTTCGCAAACATGGATATGGTCGGACACACCGGAATCTTTGAAGCCGCAGTAAAGGCGGTAGAAACCGTAGATAGCTGCGTGGGCAGGGTCGTAGCAGCTCTAAATGAAACAGGAGGCGTAGCATTTATAACTGCTGATCACGGAAACGCCGAACAAATGGAAGATCCGAATACAGGAGAGCCGCATACTGCACATACTTCAAATCCGGTAAAATGCATTTACGTCGGAGATGGTGAGGTAAAAGCCCTTAAGAATGGAAAATTGTGTGACCTTGCACCAAGTCTTCTTGAACTTCTCGGGGTCCCAAAGCCGCAGGAAATGACAGGGAAATCTCTTATCGTAAAAGAGTGATTAAAGATAGGGAAAAACTACCTGAAGCTTCAAACATTTTAATTCTCCCTTTTATTTTTCCTTTTAATTTATATTTTTGTTCTGTTTTTGGTTTTGTGCTTTTTTCATAACATTTAAGACTTAATAAGGACTTTTTTAAAAAGTTAAATGTCAGCAGCTACAGTAAAAAGTACAGATAAAGAAGGTACTATAAAATTTAAACTGTTTTCCGAGGTTGTACCACACATGATCAAAATAACTACTCCGTGTCGGCTTCACTTAACCCTTATAGATATGAATGGTGAGATCGGGAGAGTGGATGGAGGAGCCGGGTTGACCCTCTCTTCCCCTAGTATAAAAGTTACGGCAGAAGAAGCTGATGGAATCCGGATAGAAGGTCTACAGGGGTTTGCAGATCGGATGAAAAAAGCTGCAGAGGCCCTGCTTCCTGAAGGAAAGGGAGTTAAAATCAATGTAGAAGAGCTAATCCCTGCACATGTGGGTTTTGGTTCAGGTACTCAGTCTGCCCTGGCTGCTGCCGCGGCTGTGAATGAACTGTACGGACTTGAGAAAAGCGTTAGAGAACTTGCATTTGCGGTAAAAAGAGGAGGAACGTCGAGCATAGGAGTAACTGCTTTCGAGAATGGGGGATTCATAGTTGACGGAGGGCACAGGTTCAAAGACAAAGGAGCTTTTACGCCGTCTGCTGCCAGCAAGGTGCCTCCGGGGCCTGTACTTTTTAGGGAAGACTTTCCTGACTGGAACATAGTTGTTGCAGTTCCCAATGAGAAGGGTATGCACGACCAGGAAGAAATTGATATTTTCAAGAAATTCTGCCCTCTCCCGATAGAGGAAGTTCGGGAAGTTGCCCATGTTGTACTCATGAAGATGATGCCTGCAATAATAGAGGAAGATATTGAAAGCTTTGGGGCTGCCGTAAATCACGTCCAGAATGTAGGCTTTAATAAAAGGGAGAGCCTTATCTGGCCCGATTTTGTGAAAAACATTGCATCCTTCATGCGCAATCGGAGTTACGGAGCCGGAGTAAGTTCTTTTGGACCTGTAGTGTATTCCTTTGTAGACAATAAAGCAGAAGGCAGGCAACTTCAAGCTGAAGTCCAAAAGATGCTTGATGAATCGGTAGGTGGGACTGTCATGATGACCCGAGCGAAAAACAGAGGTGCAGAAATTACCAGAGTTTGAAACTTCCAGTTTGAAACTCTTAGAGATTCAGTGTGAATATGAAGGTAGACTGTCTTGTTCATGTTCCGAGAGCCCGTGAAATGCTTCCCCAGCCGATCCGAGTGGGTCCACATGTACGACTGCGTTTGAAAGGTAGCCCAAACCGTGTATCATCCTGTGCCGCACCTCCACGGCAATTTCGTGCCCTTCTGCAACAGAAAGCAGTGGGTCTACTGCAATATTCACTTCCGCATAAAGCCTGTGCCCTAACCAGCGCACCCTTACTTCAGTCACTTCACTCACTCTTTCTACATTGCTGATGACCTGATAGATCTCGTCAACAATTTCGGGTTCCACCCCGTCAAGCATACGGGAAAAAACTGATTTACTCGCTTCCCAGACGATTCGCAGGATTGCAATCGTAATAAGAAGCCCTATTAAAGGGTCAGCAAGTGGATAACCCAGCCAGACACCAAGTACCCCTAAAAGCACGGCAAGGCTCGCAAAGCCATCTGCCCGCGCATGGTAACCATCGGCGACAAGAGCAGCACTCCCAATTTCCTTTCCCACTTTAATCCTGAACTTCGCAACCAGCTCATTTCCTAAAAAACCGACAACAGAAGCTGTAGCTACAGCTCCAAGAAACTTCACGGGCTGCGGAAAAAGGAGCCTGAAAATTGACTCATAGGCTGCAACAGCTGCGCTGAGAAGGATTAAGACAATAATTAGCAAACCTGCAAGGTCTTCTGCTCTGCCATAGCCGTAAGTGAAACGTTTGCTCGGTTTTTTTCGAGAGAGAATAAAGGCAAAACCTAGGGGGATTGCGGTTGCAGCATCCCCAAAATTATGGATCGTATCTGCGAAAAGGGCTATACTTCCAGAAATCCAGAAAACAAAGAGCTGAAAAATAGCTGTGACCATAAGTCCGGCAAAGGACCACTTGACCGCATAGAGTCCCCTGTCAGTGGAAAAAAGTTCAGGGTTTATAACTCCGTGTTTATGGGCACGTGCTTGCTCTTCTTCTTGCAAAGAGCTGAATTCTGTTTTTGTCAGTCCAGGCCACCTTGCCTGCATATTCAATAAAATTTGTATTAGGAAGGTATTCGATCTAAAAGGGATTAGCTGTTGAACAGGATATTTCGTCAAAACCACTGGTCAAGGGTTTTCTGCCTCGTTCCTGAAGCGGTTTTAAGGCGTTCTGTAGCTTTATTTATCCTGTCAACCGAGAAATCGTGATTTTCACAGAGGAATTCTATAAGCTTTTCGGAATCAGGTTTTTTCCATTTTATTTCGTAATCGTCCGTTACTTCAGGATGGATAAAAAGTTCTCTTATACTGTCTAAATACTCGATTTCTACCCCTTTTTCGCGGAGCACGGCATGGATATTCCCATATTTCTTAATAAGTTTAAGAGCTGTTTTAGGGCCTACTTTCTCCAGACCTTTATTGTAATCCGTGCCCACACAGATCGCAATATCTATAAGCTGCTCTCTGTTGATCCCGAGAGCTCCAAGAGTTTCTTCCAGTTCGATTATTTCGGGTTCAACATCAACGTAAGCATTCTTTCCAGGGAGCTTGCGCTTTCCTGTGACAGCAAGGTTCCGGATAACCATTGGAGCTCCGAAAAGGAAGGAATCATAGTCCTGGGAAGCAACGCAGTTAGCATCTTTTTTGAGAGCCATATGTGCAGCTTGCGCTTCCCCTTCGCAGGGGGCCTGAACAAAGGGAACCCCCATAATGCTAAGAAGATATTTCGAATCTTCAACGATCTCCTGGTTCACCTTCGAAGAGGCCTGAGCATGCTTGTAAGCAGCTTCAAGATCCCCCTCCGCCTTTGCACTCTCCCATTTTTCCCTTGCAGATTCCCTTACTTCTTTTCTCCGTTTCAGGGTTTCTGACTTCAAATCAGGAGGCTTGCCGTCAAAGACGAAGATAGGCCTGATACCAGCTTCAACAAGGCTTGCTGTTCGGTAGAGCAGGCCTGAGAGGTGGGAGGTTATTCTCCCTCCTGAATCGACCAGAGGACTCCCGTCCCTCTGGCGGATAATGCTCAAAAACTGATGCAGCGTGTTAAATGCATCAATGGCAAGCACCTGGTTTGAAAGGTCCGAAAGTTCAACTTTCCTTTTCTGGAGCAGATCGCCTATGTCTGTGCCCATATTTTCCCTCGAGTATCTGGAACTTTACCTAAAGCATCAATCTTTACTTTTATTTCTGCTTTTAATCTTTTTAATTATCCCGTGAAAAAAAGTATCAAACGATACCTTGCCGCAATACCTGTTAAATATCTATTATTTACTGAGCAATACATTTTGCGTGTAATGTAATTTTATACTTACCACAGGTTCACAGTTATTCTGAAATACTTTATGGAAGATCGCTATTGAAGGAAAACAGAATAAAACAGTTCCGTTTATGGAGTTAATTCCCCATTTTAACTTCTCGGAAGGATAATCAGACTTCCTGGAAGATAAGAGGCTATCCAGTAAGGGAAGAAAGAAGAAAGAACATAATGAGTTTACCGATCTTTACAGTTTATTGATATCTTAGAGAATCAGGCGGTAAGGTCAAGCCGGACATCGATTACGGAATCTTCATTTGCCTCAATTTTGGATATTGTCAGCAAATTACCTTTTCTTCCCAGCAATGTCGCTTTCGTTACCTGGACCTGATGACCATCTGCCTGTTTCTTGTTATTGTTTTTGTGAATCACTAGGATTCTCTGGCCCACTTCAGCCCCTTCTCCTATTTTGGAAACAATATTTCGTATGACCTGTTCAAAATCAGAATAAATCAAAATTTCCGACTTATTTGCAACCTTCTTGATAATGCCAATCGGTTCCAGATTAAGGTGCATATTAGCTATCCTTCTTTACCTGCTTACACAAGTAATCAAATAATACAACTCTGAGTAATAATAACTTGCGATACATAATATCTGATCCATTATATTTAAGCTGAGTTTGGTCCCAGATATTCCTCTGTACTACAGAGAATCCACTATATATACTTTACGAAACCGCGGAGCTTGCCCTTGAAAGGTCTAAATCGGTATGAATTAAACGTAAAAAATTAATAAATATTCTTATTTTACAGGGAATAAATGAGAATAAATTTATACTCAAAACGGTGTAAAATCAGAGCTTCTATCTTAAAAATTATCGATAAACTTATTATTTTAATTGACTTTGTATAGATGGGAGATTCCTGTGCTACAAAGGGCATATCACTAGGCTATTATATGCTTTAAAATAAAAAACTATATTTAATTGTTCGAAAATTTGGTCGTGGGTGTGAGTTATTGGAAACCGTAAGCACAGAATCTCTACATTTTCCTCAAATACAGGAGATGTACTCGATTTTTCGGGATTGATCAATAACTTTGTGCACGACCGAAAATTTCAATATTCAAAAATGTCTTTTTTAAAAATTAAATATTGAAAATTGCGCTCTTATAGGAAAAATAGGATTATGAGTAGATCCTAAGTTCCACTTTTTTAAGCGCATAAGCTTCTCATGGTATCTGCTTATGTGCTTAAATATTAAGCACTAAAATGCAGGCTCTAATTTCAAAATCACAATCATCTGACTTACCATACTTGTGGAATTAGGCTGATGTGCTTAAAATTTGGGAATTCAGGGTAGATTTAATGATATTTTCTGCGGTTAAATTCGTAAATAGCGTTATCAACTTTGCTTGAGAGTTCGTTCATCCTTTCTTCTATTTTTATTCCCGTACTCTCCATATTGACCTTAAGGGTACGGTCCTTTGCTTCCACCTTATCTTCAAACTCCTGAAGCTTGTTATTAATAGAGATAAGCATAACAGCTAATGTTCCGACTAAGATCATAACCGATAGAATAATTAGGGGATTTGTGGATTCGTATTCAAACCTTCTAAGCCACTCAAAGGAAAGAAGGAAGGATGACAAAACCATCACAACAAGAAATACTGTATCTCTAGTCTCCATTGTATACCTCTAATATGCCTGTAAACTTCTTGCATATACCAAAATTTCTATGATATAACATATTTCAAAATTACTAGATGGAGATACTTCCATTAAAGTATTTACCGTTTTTCTATTTCTACTATTTTTTTCCATTTTTATTTATTTTTTTCACACTGTATTATATAATATTTTGCACAAACTATTTATGTATCATTTTTGCCTCATTACTTTCTTATTTTCGTCTCCTGCGAGAGCTGAAAATGTCTTGGGAATAAATTAAAGTAAAACTTTCGGCAAAAAATTATCTGAAACTAAAAATATTTGCCCGATAGAGGGAATTAGATATAAATAATCTGAAAAAGACAGAAGGTGAAGTCAGTAAATATATAAGGGAATAAATAGGCATACTGCTAAGAATTAAGGAGTTTAACACTTGAGTTCCAGCGAACGATCAATAACAGATTATTTACCTTTTCTTTCCATGGCAGGATTACTCCTCATAGTGCAGATTCTTGCGCTTATTTTATCCTCACCCATGGAAGTTAGTGGAATGCAGGCTTTTGAGGACCCAACCCAGGTGTCCAATTCTATCTATTATATAGGTTTAATCCTGGTTTTCACTCTGTTCGTCCTGATAGCAATAAAAAAAGAAATGAAATGGGTTATCAGTCTACTCATATATTTCGCTATAATAAGCACTCTCTATTACGTATTTCTCTCCCTGTTAAACCTTTTTCCATCTCTTTACGGATCTCCAGCTACCATTGCCTCTATTCTTATATCTTCAGGAGTGACAGTGGTTCTTTACAAGTATCCCGAATGGTATGTAGTTGATCTTGTTGGAATTTGCATTGCAGGTGGGGTCAGTGCCCTGATGGGAATTTCCCTTTCGGTTATTCCAGTGGTAGTTCTCCTGGTACTCCTTGCAATCTATGATGCCATTTCTGTATACAAGACAAAACATATGATAACTATGGCCGAAGGAATAATGGATCTGAAACTTCCCATTCTGTTCGTAATTCCAAAACACTTGCACTATTCCTTCTTACACGAAAGCTTCAAAGCGGGGGAGAAACGCGAAGCCTATTTTATGGGCTTAGGGGACGCCGTTATGCCCACGCTGCTGGTAGTTTCGGCAAGCGCTTTTATGCACAGTGATGGGGGGATCTCATATCCCGTACTCGGGGCAATGCTCGGCACCCTTGCAGGATATGCAGTACTTTATATTCTTGTAATGAAAGGAAAACCGCAGGCTGGGCTTCCCTTCCTGAACTCAGGGGTGATCCTGGGATTTTTTATCGGTGTCCTGCTCTCAGGAGCATCCATAACTTGAAGAGAGGGGTCTGATTTCGTTCACTTATTTATTTTTTAAGACTCCTTTTTTGTTTTTTCCGGGTTTTCACAAAGATTTTTTTATTTCCAGCTTAATCACTTGATATGAATAAAAGAATTGCAGTGGTCTTTGACAGTGCGGGAACCCTGTTGCATATGTACAGGGTTGCAAAAGAAGCTAATACCGGGAATATTCTTGAAAACATAGAGAGCACTGCTATTGTCGCGCAAAAGGACGGGTGCGGGCTTGTTGTCCTCAATACAGCAAACGATATAATCCTGCATTCAAGGAAAGATATGTCTTTATTTGAGTTTATAACAGAATACCGAGTTACATTAGGTATAAGCTGTTCAAAAGGAATTTTTTCCCCAGAGACTGCATATGAGATTCTAAAAGGAACAGCACCTCTTATGGGTGATCTGCATGATGTATTGGAACTGGTTTCATCCCGCTGCCCAAACATTTTTTACCTTGCAGCGGGCCTGATAATTGACTCGGAGGCCAGAAGCGTACCCTATGTGCTCAGTACTGGAGGGAAGGTGTTCAGCACCACGCTGCAAACTGTCCAGTCTCTCCATGCAATGAAAGTGGATACGTTTATAGCATCAGGAGATGGTGTGTTCGCCCTCACGCGACTTGCTGAATACATAGATATTCCTCAGGAAAGGGTCTTTGCCTATTCAGACACCTTGATGAAGGAGAAAGTAGTGCTTGAACTAAAAAGAAGGTACGAAAAAGTAGTTATGGTAGGTGATGGAATCAACGATATACTGGCACTCAGGGCAGCAGATGTGGGGATAATGACAACACAACAAGGAGATAAAAGGCCCGAAGAACTTAGAGACGCAGCAGATGTAATAATCAATGACATAATAAAAGTTGTGGATGTGGTAAAAGGGCTGTCATCAATATATAAAAAATAATTTATATAATAGGTGTAATCATTATTCGCTCATAAATTTGCCATATGAACTTGATTTCAAATGTTAACAGTGAAAAAATAATGCGTTATGTTTATGTAATGTTTACTCTTATGTAGTTGTTGCCCAAATATGTGGAATTTATTGTTTATGTTATTGTGTCATTTACTTGAAGTAATTACTTTTCACGTTAAGCTATATGCCAAAGCAGGCAACAAACGGCCACTAGAATGTTATTGCAGCTCATAATTTCGGAGGAAAATGAATGCCAGTATTTATTGAAGTTAAAAATCTAACCGTAGATTTCGACGGTCTCAAGGCGCTTAAAAACGTAAATTTAAGCATCAATGAAGGGGAAATAGTTGGAGTTCTGGGAAAAAGTGGGTCCGGGAAGACAATCCTGATGCATGTGTTGCGCGGGACCGAATCTTTTGAAAATATCTCAGGTGAAGTAATTTTCCATCTGGCCCGCTGCGAGAAGTGCGGATATGTAGACCGCCCCAGCAAGACAGGCCATAAATGTCCGGTTTGTGGAGAAATGCTCGAAGCTTTTGAAGCCGATTTCATAAAACTTTCCCTTTATGACCCTCTAAGGAAAGATATTTCCAAAAAAATTGCAATCATGCTCCAGCGTACCTTTGCCCTTTATGGAGACGAAAGAGTTATTGTAAATGTTATAAATTCCCTAACTGAAATAGGGTATCAGGGACAGGACTCCATGAAGAAGGCTGTTGAATTGCTGGAAGAAGTAAACCTGGGTCACCGCATGATGCATGTTGCAAGAGAACTTTCGGGAGGAGAGAAACAGAGGGTTGTACTTGCAAGGCAGCTTGTAAGAAATCCCTTGCTTCTGTTAGCTGACGAGCCCACAGGTACCCTTGATCCCATGAATGCAAAGCTGGTCCATGATACTATGGTTAAGTCAGTGAGGAACTATCATATGAGTATGATCCTCACCTCCCACTGGCCTGAAGTCATTGAGAACCTGGCAGATAAGGCGATTCTTCTTGAAAACGGAGAGGTAGTTCTGGAAGGAAACCCGCTTGAGGTATCTACAGTTTTTATGAAGAGCGCATGCATGGTGAAACAGGAAAAGAACGCCATAGTCGGAGAGCCTATAATCCGGGTAAGGGACCTTTCTAAACGTTATATCTCAGTAGACCGTGGTGTAGTGAGAGCTGTGGATAAGATCTCTTTTGATGTAAAAGAAGGAGAAATCTTCGGGCTAGTCGGGGTTAGCGGAGCAGGCAAGACTACCACTTCAAAGATTCTGATGGGAATTTTACCACCCACGTCCGGAGAAGTTGAAGTTCGAGTGGGAGACGAATGGGTTGATATGACACAGCTGGGAGTGGATAATAAAGGACGTGCGACTAAGTACATGGGATTCCTGCACCAGGAATACGGCCTCTACACTCACAGCTCCGTAATAGATAACCTAACTGAATCTATCAGCCTGGACTTACCTTTCGAACTTGGTGTCAGAAAAGCCGTAATAACTCTCAAGGCTGCAGGCTTTGAAGAGGATAAGGCAAAAGCTGTTTTACCCAAAATGACTGATGAAACGAGTGAAGGGGAGCGGCATAGGATTGCGCTTGCCCAGGTACTTATAAAGGAGCCGAGAATCGTCATTATGGATGAACCTACAGGGACAATGGATCCGATTACCAAGAGCTCGGTAACAAATTCCATCCTTAAAGCTAGAGAAGAGATAGGGGAAACCTTTGTTATAGTTTCTCACGACATGGATTTTGTAAACGAGATATGTGACCGTGTAGCACTTATGCGTGACGGGAAGATCGTAGATATAGGGAAACCGAAGAACGTACTTTCCCAGCTCACTGAAGAAGAAAGGATCAAAGCTGCAGAAGAATTATAAATATGCTGCCACCTCTTAGCATGGAAAAATACTAAAATGAGGTGCCGATTACGAGTAATCAGATCAGCGTAGAGGTGAACGGTCAAAAATATACTTTGCCCGCAGGCTCTACCCTTGCAGACGCTCTTAAAGTTTCCGGAGCCCCCTATATTGCCGGTACAGCGATCGGAATTCTGAAAGAGACCGCTGAGAAAAGGACGGAACTTATCACCGAATACGCTATCAATACTCCTAAAGGGGAATTCAGGATAGAAATTAAAAATCCTGAGTCACTCTCTGGAAAATTATGGGCTGAGCATTTTGAAGAGTACGTAGGGAAAGCTGTCCACTGGGCAAGCTCTGAAGCTCTGGCTTTTGGGCCCTTTGAAGCCGATATTAAACCTTCGCGTGAAATAAGGAGCTTTGAAGCTTTTGATGTCCTTTTCGGTGCAGGAGGTTTTGATTCCCGAAATACTCATCTGATCTTTTCACGAAAAAGACATACTGCAGAGTATGGGGCTCCTGAGGACGGTTCTTTTGCAGAAGTTGTAACCGGGAGAAATATTTTGTTCAGACTCTCGAGAGAAGATAGTATTTTGAATATCGAGCCGATTGTAGAGTGGGAACAACTCTCGGAAAAAGTCTGTACGACTGACCTTTCCACCTCTCTTGAAGATGGAAACGGTATATTTACTTATTTTGAGGTGGAGCTTTCCAGAAACTCTCCTTTCGGAGCAGAACAATTTTATTCCCTGACTCGTGAAGGGACATTTACTGTAGATGTGATTACCAGCTCATTTATCTCGGACGACAGCCTGAAAGAAGAGCCAGTTCCTTACGAAAATTTCGAGCCGAGAAGCGAAGGTGCCATTTGGGTCAGGACAGTCGGATACGGGACAGGCAGGACCTATATCTCTAGAGAGGAACGACCGTCAAGCCTCGTTCATTCGGTTGTAGGGCATGTGACGAAAGGCCTTGAACTCGTTAAGCTCGCAGAAAAGGGACAAAAGCTATCAGTCGGAAATATTCCTCCCCAGATGATCCTTCTGGGGCACAGTTTTGAGGAGGTCGAGCCTGTACTTTCTTCCATAGGGGTAGAACTCGTAAAGGACGGATACACTGGAGAGGATGCAGTAATTGTCAGGCAGGATCCGCCAACAACGCTAGAAATTCTTGGAGAAGCAAGAGTGACTGCCTACGCGGTGTCCAGGGCAAAACTCATTGAAATTGAACTTTACCCTGAAAAAGCCCCTAAATCTGTGGATTTTTTTCGCCATGCTCTCGGACTTAAGACAAAAACAGTTGGAAAGCTGCCTGTGTACATGATATATGATGATACTTATCTCTTCAAAACAGAAAAGGAAGTCGTGAAATACAAAGAAATCCTTCCCGAGAATATACCCACAGACAAGGTACTTGCCGGAGAAATAGGAATCACAAACCAGGCGGCAAAGAGAATGGGGATTATAGGGGTCAAACTTGGAGATGACGACATCTTCGGCCCCACTGGAGAAAAGTTTTCCTCCACCAACATAGTAGGCCGGATAATCGAGCCTGAGAAACTCAAAGGCATCAATGAAGGAGATGCAATATACTTAAGTGAATTTGTACGTCAATAAAATAAAAAATAGTACAGTAAAATAATGCGATCTAATGACTTAGACTTTACATGATGAAAATATATCTAAACGAAATAATGTACCTGACCTTAGTAATAGGTAAGTAGCAATAATAAGGTAGGCTAACTATCAAGTAGTTAGTAGTTGGGAAATCAGCCGGTTGATACCAGGTTAAAAGCCGGAAATAAGTATTAACTCACTTTAAATGCGGTTGCTCCAATAAAACCTGGATGCTTAAACGGATTCACAATGTGGATTTATCGCAGGTAAAGTCTCCCGAGGCTAAGGAGAGACGAAAGATGGCTGAAACAAAAAATGAAGAGATTACAAAGTACATTGTAATCAGTTCGGATAAAGTGCTGCCTGCAGATGCAGCCATGAAGATTTATGAATCAGAATTTCCGGTTACGGTAAAAGAGACCTGTTTTGGGCTTATCGTAACAGGGTCGAAGGAGGATATCCTCGCAGTGGTCGAAAAAATCCGGCAGCTGGATAAAAACCATATTTTTGTAAAAGATAGAGGGTTCCCTGCAGGAGATCAGAGGCGTTGCCGCGCAAGCCGTGGCGGGGGGCCGCGCCCGGGTTTCCACTTCCTTAGGGAAGAAGTAGAGATGCTCCCTGCGATAGGGGCTGCACTTGATGAACTGGAAGCAAAGGAACCTGTAAAAGAAAAGCGCAAGGAGAAAAGCAGGCTTAAAGTTTCTGATTTGGAAAAAGTTATTGAAGAGGAGCTTGCGAGGTGAATTTTTTTTGGCAAAGGTTTTCATTTACCCTGTAAACAGTCTTATTCTGGCTGACCTGGTTGAGCGCTTCGGGCATAAACCCCTAACCATGATGAACCAGGTAAGAGAGAAAATTACAAACATCAGCCTGGATTCCCCCCCTATAAATGTTACTCCTGAAGATCCTAAAATAGGGCTTCGATATGCTGCAATTGAAGTGCCGGCTGGAGTAAGGGGCAGGATGGCTCTAATAGGCCCCCTTATAGAAGAAGCCGAAGCTGCTATCATAGTTGAAAACTCACCTACAAACTTTGGCTGCGTGGGCTGCGCCCGCACAAACGAACTGATGAAATATCTGGTCCGTGATAAAGGAGTTCCGGTTCTGGAAGTAAAGTACCCGGAATCCAACGAAGATGCCCGTGATTTTGTGAATGAAATAGCAGAATTTCTGAAGTCGTTGCCTAAAGAAAAGCCGGAAGAAGATGAGAAGGTGAAAGAGAAAGAACCGGCAGAAAAGGAGGCAGTAATATGAGTGCTAAAGAAGCTGGACTTGTCAAAATTGCCCTCGTATCCTGCGGCTCTGAGTATGCCGGGGTTCAGCCCGAGTTTGAAGCTGCTGCAGCCAAGGTAAACGCAAAATTTGTTTACCCTGAGATTGACATCGCATCCATAGATACAATAGGCAAGGATTTCGGGCTTGAGGTTGCAAGTGGAGACTTAAGACTAATGATGGCACGGGCAAAGGCTGTCGTTGAAGGTATAGCAAATGTAGACGGAGTTTTTATTACCACCTGCTTCCGCTGCGCCGAAGGAGCTATTGTCCGAAATGAGGTTAGAAGATACATCCACAAGCACTCCACTATTCCGGTAATCAGCTATTCATTTACCGAACGTACCAGTGCAGGTACCCTCCTTACTCGTCTGGAAGCCCTGACTACAATTGCCAGGCGCAGGCACCTTCTTGCAAGGGAAATTCAGACAGGACTGACTGCAGGAATAGACTCAGGGTCGACAACTACAAAAGCAGTGGTCATGAGGGACAACAAAATAATCGGCAAAGGCTGGGTGCCCACAACAAAAGTTATTGAAAGCGCAGAAGAAGCATACTCCCAGGCTCTTAAAGAAGCCGGGGTTACCAGAGAAGAGATTCAGGCACTTGGAACTACAGGATACGGACGTTTCCTTATAGGAAACCATTTCAATGCCCAGCTTATCCAGGAAGAAATTACTGTCAACTCAAAGGGAGCTGTCTATCTTGCGGACAAGCAGAAAGGCTCTGCAACTGTCATTGATATCGGAGGCATGGATAACAAAGCAATCTCCGTTGAAGACGGAATTCCTGGCATGTTCACAATGGGAGGAATCTGCGCCGGGGCATCCGGGCGTTTTTTCGAGATGATTGCAAAACGCCTGGGAGTTGACATTACTGAACTTGGGGCTCTGGCAGTCAAAGGCATGCAGGAAAATGTAACTATGAACAGTTATTGCATAGTCTTCGGAATCCAGTCCCTTGTAAACTCCCTTGCTAAAGGGGCTTCTCCGGAAGACGTAGCGGCTGCAGCCTGCTATAGTGTGGTAGAGCAGATCTTTGAGCAGCAGCTTCAGGAAGTAGATGTAAAAGAGCCTCTGATTCTTGTTGGTGGCTCCTCCTTGATAGAGGGAGTACCAAAAGCCCTTGGAGCCCTCCTCAAAATCAAAGTCCTGGTGCCCAAAAATTCCCACCTCATAGGGGCGGTAGGAGCAGCTTTGCTTGCTTCAGGCTATGTGGAGAAGTGAGTCAGATGGATTCGCTTGAGACCTTTATTGTTGAGTCCGCAATTTATTCGGAGCAGGAATTCTACAGGAAGATTATCGAGGACAACCTTTCAAGTCTCAAGCTTGCCCCGGCAATAGGAAGGATCAAGGTAGTGCTAAGACCTGAAGATTCACTCTTTCAGATGGCAATAATTCTCAGGGATGTAGGCACTAAGGTTATAACAAGTGAGATTGCCGATGTGGAAGCAAAACCGGTTGCCCATGAGATAATAATTTTGATCAAAAAAGAGCAATATATTCCTGAGTTGCTAGGAAAACTCTGGGAACTTTACGGGAAAGCGAATATCAGCCAGCCAGACCGCTGGACTTTAGCCATAAGTACAGATAGGCCAGAGGAAGACGCGGCTTTTATCAAAGAAATGATGGTTGCAGATCCCAGGCATAGGCTTCACGAAAACCTTGTCGATTTCGCAATTCGAGTCACTCCCGAGGGGTTCCGGGTCCGATACCATTTATATAAAGACAATCGCTTTATTTTTGTAGCGTCCGAGGAAGCATTAAAACGTGAATGGATCGACGAGGCAGAAGCAATGCTCGAAGAATTGAAGGAAGGAGGGAAAAAATAAGATGGCAATACTCCTGCCCTATCTTTACACCGGCGGCGTCCACAAACATGGGCTTTTAATCGAATTGCTGGAAGACCTGGGAGGCTACATTATTCAGAGAGTAGTCACCGGGACTGAAGTCAACCTTATAATGCTTATCCCTGAAAAGGATGTCCATATTGTAAAAAAGCAATCTGATGAACTACTTGGAGTCCTGATAGAAGCTCCCCTTACAGGCGTGGAGATTGCAGTTGTTTCGCCGACCCTTGCCTCTCATCACCTTCCGCATTCAGCCTGTGATATAGCAGAGTACCTCCGTCACCCTGGGGCCAACACAAACATGATAGGGCTTGCCAGAGGTATGGGGCGCAGAGTATCCCTATCAATGGACTACGAAAGAAAACTTATCAATGAACATGACATTGCAGTCTTCACATTCGGATCTTTCAGGGACTGCATTATCAATAAGAAACCAAAGCTTTTCGAGGGCATCGAAATACCGATTGTAGTGACAGGTGGACCTGACCTCAAAACCGAGGAAGTTCCCGGAGCAGACCTTTATGTTGGAAATCTTGGAAGGACCTCTCACAGGTTAAGGAAAACGGAGGAAGTTAACGCCCTTGACAAACTCAACGAAGAGATTGGGAAGGTAGCTGATAATATTCGTAAACAGCAGGCAAAAGATCCCCTGGCAATTATCCCTGCAAGAGTCATGAAAGATATAGAAAACCAGGTCCCTGAAATCCACAGGGTGCTTTCTCCTGCCCCACTTACTCTTCAGCTTAATGGAGTCAGGGTCAAACTACCTTATGATGAATTCCATGAAAAAATTGAAAAGCTGGAATTTGATGAGGGAGTTATCCTTTCCGAACTTGCAAATATTTCCAGGTCAAAAATGAAAAATTATATATTGATAAAAATCAAATCTAAGTCTGACGTTGGTTTTGCAATTTGACCCAGATTCTATTGAGTTAAGAATTGTCACTTTATATTTTTACTGGGTTCGTGTCTTTACACTTATCCTTTAAACTGTGAATCATACCCGGAAAACGGCATCTATATCCGGTTTCCTCTTTAATATGTACTGGTGGTTTCTTATGGAACTTGAGGATATTGTGGAAATTTTGAAAAATGACCCTGAAAAAGCCGTTTCTAAACTCCTTGAGGATATCCGGAAGCAGTATGGCGAAGTCCCTTATATCACGAACTTTATGAAAGATTTCCCTGAGATCTTTATCCCGAAAACAATTTATGATAATTCCATCATGAGGGAATTCAAGAATCTCGACCCGGATACAGTTGAACTTATTTCTATAGGTGTGGCTTCTGCCCTTCGTTGCGACCATTGTCTGAAAATGCATATCAGAGTTGCAAAAAGAAGGGGAATCAAGAAAGAAAGCATATTTCATTCTATTATGATAGGGGCATCCCTTTCTAATGCCGCAGTGCTTGCCGAAAGTACGAGAGCTCTTGCTTCCGAATTTCCGAGTGAAGAAATAGATGAAGGAGAAAAAGCAGAACACTGCCGCGATCCGAACTGTGAAATATGCAATATCTCCAGAGATGCTCTCAAGTAAAAAGAAAAGTTAGTAAATATGTAGTCAATTTTTGCTAATTTTTTAAATTTAGTTAGACCGAATTTAATTTTTTAAAGGTAATTGATCGGAAGTTACTATCACTTATTAAGTAGCAGTCATCAATATATCAGTCATCAAAGGTCACTCGTCAAAATGGAAGGTACTTCCGCAACAGAGTTTTGTGCGATATAAATAGTGTTACATCAGGTTTTCAGGGTCAAATAATTAGTTATTATGGAGGCCTATTTGTATTAATCGAAACATTATGTATGGAATAATATTGTTCTTTGTGCTGCTACTGATAGTACTTGTTTTACCCATCCTTTCGACCGCTTCTGAACTGAATCCCGAAAGACTTTCAGATCAGCCCTGGGATCATTCCCCGATTACTGTATATATAGATAACAAAAGTTTGCCTCTCCATTATAGTCCCACCTATTACACACAGATAGAAGCTGCTCTGGAATATTGGGGAGAAGGGGGAAACGGAAAACTGAATTACACTCCTGTTTTTGAAATTGTGGATTCAGAAAATGCTGATATAAGGATAAGATGGGTAGAAAACCTGGAGAATGTCGAAGGCGCTCCCTCTGGAGTGGCAGGCTATGCAAGTCCCAGGATAGCAGATGGGCGATTTGTAAGGGTAGATATAGTGCTTGAAGCCGGAAATTATCAGGGAAAGTCATGGGTCCAGTATGGGGATGCAACAATACTTTCCATTGTAAAACATGAGCTGGGGCACGCCCTTGGGTTGGGGCACAGCAGTGACAGGCGGGACATTATGTATCCCGAGTACGAGCAGAGAGACAACATAAATCCTATCATGTTGAGCAAATACGGTCCCTTGCTGCGTGCAGCAGCTTTTGTAGCTCTGGTGCTTCTCCTCACCCTTGGTGTAAGCTGGCAGCGCAGCAGGAAAAAACGGAAAACACTTGAGGATAAATATTTTAAATAACAATCTCTCCAAAGTAAAAAATGTTAAAAGAAGTTAAAATAAGGAGATATCAAATTAAAAATATCAACCAAGTCTCTTTTGAGTTAGATATGCGGTTCTGAAGGTCTTTTGTTCTCCATGATGAACCTTCTGAAGAAATCTCTAAAATAAACAGGAAGTGTGTCCATTTCCAGAATCGCATCAAGAGAGATCCATGAATATTCCAAATGTTCATAGCTCAACTTTACATCAGCAATAACGTACCCACCATCGTATACTATGGCAATTACCTTTTTATCCGGAAGCTCAAAGGTGACATACCCTGCAATATCCCCGGGGACAATTGAAATCCCGGTTTCCTCCCAGACCTCCCGCACAGCAGCTTCTTCAAGAGGTTCTCTATGATTCAGTTTTCCACCTGGAAGGTCCCATTTTCCTGGGTTAGAGTGAGAGTTTTCCGATCGCCTGAGAAGCAGGATTTCACTTTTCTCGTTCCGGAGAACGGCATATACAGAAATGATGTAAGGTTTCTCCAGATTCATACAATTATATGTGAGCTTTCCCTGTCTTAAAGGCTGGCTTTTTTAAGATCTTCAGAATAAAATCTCTCATCAAAAGGCGGAAGAAAGATTCAATAAAAATCTCGACAAAAAAATAGTCTAAGCTTCTTATTTGTAGTTAATAAGGTTTATAAGAAAAATAAATATTTTATACCTGCTCAAATAGGAACTTATCTGTTTTTTCTACAGATGTCTTCTAAGGAATCGGCAAGATCCCCCTCTCTGCTTCAATTCAGATCAACGGGGCCAATACAAAACCAAGACCTGTTTTTTTAATGTCAAAGTCATAATCTGGTTCCTGAGTCAAGTGATCAACATATAACTAAAAACACTAAATTTTGAAGTTAATTTTGTAAAGTCAAGATAAGAAGAGAATGTTTAAAAATAAGTAGGAAGTATTAATATTAACATTTTTTAAATGAAAATAAATACGGGAAAATAAATGAAAATAAGGGAAGGTCGCATTCAATAGCCTTACCTGCAATATATTTAGCTTTTATACGTTTAATTTCCATTTCGTCTGTGGCATATCTACGAATACAGGAAACAATCTAAACGAAGGAGATGAATAAATTGGATGACGGATTAGGATTTGCACTAATAATTCCACTATTCCTTTTATTGATACCTATCAGTATCTCGTTTATTATTTTATACGCAATTTTAAGAGACAAAAAACGGAGTATTGTGGGGTCAATTGTTGGATTACCGTTAGCTTTCTTGGCTGCATTTGCCATCCCTGTTAGTGATGGAGAGGGCATTATATGGTATCTTATGCGCATAGATATAGTGGCGTCGTCATCTTTCGCTCCTTATATAATGGCTGTTTCATTTGGTATGCTTACAGCTTTTATGGGACTAATTGTCATTAAGGCTGCGGGTCGTGTCCTCAAACTATGAACAGGAACTTTGAAATTTAACACGAAGGCGGGAAGTCCCCTTCCTCGGAGCATCAGCGACAGGTGGGGGATGAAAGCCGTCAACTTCAAAAC
>MDTP02000014.1 GCA_001714685.2 Methanosarcina sp. Ant1
AACAGTCAGCATCTAAGTTCTTTCATATGATCAATTCTCTTCTGGATAAGAGCAGCAGTGCCAATATCTTTCCGGAAAAAAAGCTTTCCCCGGATATTTTCAAGAGCATTCTGGGCAATTTTTTCGGCTGCATCAATAGTTTCCGCACACCCTAAGGCCGCAACTGCGCGTGAACTGGTTGTGTAAATTTTTCCTTCTTTCTCATAGACACTTGCATAATAGACCGAAGCTTCCCCTATATTTCCTACAATTATCTCACTATCTTTTTCAGGAGTATCAGGATAGCCGGCAGGGACTGCGTACTTACAAACCGTAGCTTTTCTGCTAAAGTTTACAGGCAGTTCATCAAGAGTTCCTTTAACCATTGCAGACATAATGTCCACGAAGTCTGTTTCGATAAGAGGAATTACGTTCATGGCTTCGGGGTCTCCGAATCTGGCATTGAACTCCACTACCTTGGGGCCGCTTGCTGTAAGGATAAACTGCCCGTAGAGAACACCCAGATATCCTGTTCCCGTTTCCTCATAAAGTGCTTTTACAGTATCCTGCATGATCTTCTTTACTTTTTCGAGATCTGTGGGGAGCATGAAAGGCAGGAGTTCCCCTGCATCCGTATATGAGCCCATACCGCCTGTATTTGGCCCAAGATCACCTTCATAGGCTCTTTTGTGGTCCTGCACTGCAGGGAAGAAGATGAGGCTTTTTCCATCCACTAAAGCTTGCAGGGTAAACTCTTCTCCTATGAAGCGTTCCTCGATGACCACAGGCCCTTTTTCAAGGAGCTCACTTGTATAAGTTTTGGCAGCTTCGAGGTCGGGGAGTTGATCTCCCATAACTTTTACCCCTTTGCCCCCTGTCAGGCCTGAGGGCTTGACTGCAACATCACCCAGTTTTTCGATGAAGGCATGTGCTGGTCCTTCCTCTGTGAAAACCTCATAGGCAGGGCAGCCTTCAATTCCGTATTTCTTCATGAAATTTCTTGCCCAGGCCTTGTCAAATTCGATAATTGCGCAGGCTTTTTTAGGCCCTACTACAGGAATTCCGGCTTCCCAGAGAGCATCTGCAATTCCTGCTGCAAGCGGAGCTTCCGGACCCACAAATGCCATTTCGATGTTTCTGGATTTTGCATATTCAATGACTTTTCCAACCTCTGTTTCCTTCTCAAGCAAAAAGTCCTCGCAGAGGACGGCAATTCCGGGATTTTTTTTTGCCATTACCGCATAAAGAACGGGGTTATGCTTGCTTCTCTTAATTCCTTCGGCAATAGCGTGTTCCCTTCCGCCGCCACCGATGAGCAAAATATTCATTTTCATTCTCCTGGTTTTAAAAAAATTACTTTATTGCATTAAAATCTGGTTTTAATATGTACTAATAAGGAAATGAAATGAGAAAAGGTAGTGGATTTTCAGTCCTCAAAACCTCTCAATATTATTAAGCAGAATATTTTTATTAACAATACTTCTTAATCAGGAATAATACGAAGGACTTCCTAATTCTCTGTTTCTTCTGATAAATATCTTATCATTGTTAGACTTTACATTTATATAAAAATCCAGTGGTTCCAACTTTTCCAGAATAATACTTTCCGGTTTTCTCCAAAAGTTAAGTTTTAAATGTTTTTTGCCAAAATAGGATCTGAAATAGTCGTACTTTAAATGCGTTTCAGGAGATTAAATGTATGAATTAAAATCCATATGAAATATTCCAAACAGAATGTCCGGACCTTGCAGCACGATTTGGTGACCTCATTGAAGCCCAAAAAGCTCTAAAAGGACTGGATGCTAAAACAAAGCAGTTAATCACCATTGCCATCCAGACAGCGAATCGAAACCCAAAAGGTGTTCGGATCCATGCAATGATGGCTATAAAAGAAGGTGCAACTCGCGAAGAAATTGTTGGTGCAGTGGTATTGAATCTTCATCATTCCGGTCTTGCTACAGTCCTTGATTGCCTTCCTGCAGCTATTGAAGGGATTGAAGGTAAATTTGAAGGTAAATTTTGAAAATATAGAAAAAAAGTTTAAAAGGATTAACTTGAAGGACAAAAAATGCCTATTCACAGAAAATATTTGAAAAGTGGCCTCAAATATTTTTAGATTTATCGCTGCCGATTTCTTAAGTACAGAGAAGTGTGATAGCACTTCCCTTACTTTAACAGGTCGCTTGCAGTTACAAGAGGGACAAGTTCCGCACCTATTTCTTTTAATTTTTCTTTTGCTCCCTCTTCCCGGTCAACAACACTGATTATATATCTCACATTGGCTCCCGTTTCCCTGACAACTTCGATTGCATCTCTGACAGAGCCTCCACTGGTAGTTACATCTTCGAGCATTACAATCTTGTCTTCCGGTTTAATATCACCTACAAACCTACTTTTTGTGCCGTAGTCTTTCATGGCCTTCCGGACTATAAGCAGTGGGAGTTCTGTTTCCATAGAGACTGCTGTTGCAAGCGGCACCCCTCCAAGTTCAACCCCTGCAACTGTGTTTACATCCATCTCCTTTACCCTGAGTGCTGCCTGCCGGGCAATAAGCTTCAGGGTTTTAGGGTCAGTACTCGCTTTTTTGATATCTATATAATATTTGCTTTTCTTTCCCGAAGCAAGCGTGAAGTCCCCGTAGCGAACGGCTCCGCAGGTTTTGAGGGCTGCGATAAGTTCCTGTTTTTGCGTGTCTAGCTCACTTTCTGTTTCTGGTCTTAATTTGCTCATGATCTCACCGATTGCAGCCTTATTTGCCTATAAATTTTTATTAAACTTATGATATCTGATTATTTCTCAATCTTAGGGATAATTATCAACTTTTTCAGACCATATCTGATTATTTCTCAATCTTCAGGGATAATTCTCAACTTTTTCAAACTAGCTTCCATAGAACCTTACTAATTCTATATTTTTACCAGGGTTCCTAATTCTATATTTTTACCAGGGTTCTTTCTTTATACCTGCATAATATCCTATTATGTTTGTCGTCAGGTGGAGCAGAGGCGAGATTAAAAGGACGGTTATCATTATCCAGGGGGTGAAATTGCTCACAAACCATTCTGGAGCTGCAAGGTATGTAAAGACCCATGCCCCGATTACAAAGTCTAGCTGGTCCACAAGTGGGAGGGAAGCGCCCCTTTCCATCCCCATTCGACGCTTGAAAAAACTCTTGAACATATCTCCGAAAAGTGAACCGCAGGCAAGAGCAGTGACAACTTTAAGTGCGTTAAGTAAGTCCGGGCCGAAGGCTGGCATCTCAATCCCCAAAATTTCGAATCCTCTTGAATTCAGCCAGATCTGGATACTGCCTGCAAGAACTCCAAAAAAAATGCCTGAAAAAAGCCCTCTGTAAGTCTTTCCGTCTCCTATAATTCTTCTCCCATCCTTTAAAGTCCTGCCTCCGTCAATTGGCTTCCCGCCGCCAAAAACAGCTGCAAAGGAGTTTGGAAGGTAGGCCGGAAGCATCAGCCAGAGTGCTTTAATTATCAGTTCGATCGTGGTATCAACTCTTTATTCCTGTTTTATTTTCTTCTTGAGGCAGAAATTAACTTCTTATCATATCTTTACTCTTTTATGGGATGAAGCGTAAAAGCCCTGGTCTGGGAATATAAATGTAATTTTTCTACATTCGCTATGCAATCCATAAAATTATATACATTTGTATTTGGTTAACATGCGATCTGTAAGAAATGTATTATTTTCGTTGCCTTTTCTTTAAATTTATAAATTTAAATCGAAATGGATGATTTTATAGTCATTTTAACATTAACAGATTCCGTAATTGAATCTAAATTAATCAATATCATGTCCCTCAATAATGTTACTCCTCTTTTTGTGAAACAAAGAAAAAGGAACCGAATAAATTAACTCTTAAAAATTAAGAACTCTGGAAAGGGCCGGTGGACTTTCGGACTTTAGTTCGGCGAATAAAGCAGGAAGGCCGAGAAATTTAGTTCCTAAGTAATCTCATAAAAAGTAGTTTCTGATAGTGAATTAAAGAACTATATTTTAATTAGATTAGTCTATAAAATCAGAGTCAATGACTTTTCGGACGATCTTTCTTAATTTTCTTTACTTTCTACTTTTCATCCCTATATTTTTATTATATTTAATCTTTGTGTAACATGCTTTAAGATACAGCAAGAAAACACGGACTAATTTAATCCCGGTTAATATTCTTTTCTCTAAGTTGAATAGGAGTATATAATTTCTCAATAATCTGAACTCTATTTTTCAGGGAACTAACATCAGAATTATTGATAAGTTGAATTACAATATTTTTTCGATGACGCCCGACGTTTTTTATTTGAATCCTGGTATTATTAGATATTAAGTATTTGATTATTTTTCGATATCAAGCTGTGTCAAACGTAATTAAATGTTTTTAAATTCCTCTTTAATATATACAACTTTAAATAGTATGAGTACATTATTAATTTTGGAGATGAATAACCTTCTAATTATATACGTATACAGGTTTAATTGCTAAACCTATATGGCTCGTCTCATCAATCTCATAAAACGGGCTCTAGTAATCGGTTATGAATACATTGTATAGTTTGTTTTAATAACCGGTTGTTGGACTTAAAACGGGAATAATCCGCCAATTACGTAAAAACGCTTTTTATTATCTTTAAAATGTCAAAACGGCTCAGACTACCGTATAGATATGTAAACTCTATAAATATTTGCAAACTGTTGTCTGCTTTAAAGGGTAATTATAAAAGCATCAATTGAAAATCTAAATAATAATTACCATGATATTTTTTAGCTGACAAACTTATCCATAAAACTAGAGGTATCAAGGGGTTATCATGAAAGACTATGAAGTAAAAGTGCTGGACGAAAACGACCACATTTTTATTGAAACGTTAAGGAATCTCGGGATGTCAAGAAATGTCGCTACAACCATGGCATATCTTATGAATGTAGACGAAGCTTCATCCCGTGAAATTGAAATCAGTACCGGATTAAGGCAACCCGAAGTAAGTCTTGCAATGAGGCTAATGCGCAATCAGTCCTGGGTCAGTGTGCGCTCGGAGAAAAAGCCTGGAAAAGGGCGACCGATAAAGATTTATGCTCTTGCAGCTCCGGTTGATGAGATTATAAGTTATTATGAAGACAAGATTTACAAAGAATCTCAGGCAACCATCTCAGCAATTAAGAAGCTGAAAGTCATGAGCAAAAAAGTGCCTCTTACTCCCTCAAAGTAAAGACCTTCAAACAGAAATTAACTCCATAATGGCTGACAATCCTTTTGGGAATTCACCATTATGGAAAATCCAATTTCCCCGAAATTTTCGTTCCTTATCCTTACTCCTCAGGAGTCTCCCCTGCGGGATTTACGGTGATCTATATTTGAGATATTAAAGTTAATTCTGACTTTTCTGGCTTTATACTGCAGTTTTTACTATCTGTTTTCCATTGGTCTAGTTTTTAAATCTTCTTTTTCACAATCCCTTTTTTCACAATCCCTTTTTTCACAATCCCTTTTTCACAATCCCTTTTTTCACAATCCCTTTTGATTCAATCTAAGGAGTTGGAACGAAATAACTTACGGAATGCATTTTTAATTCAAACGAAATCATGGAGCAGCGCGTGGAATCGTTTAAGTACGTGTCAAAATTGAATCAAGTTATTTCGCAGCGGGTACTAAGCGTCCTATATTTCTCTATAACCAGGGAAAATAAGGAAAAGCTGTACCTTCAGGAAAAGCTATATCAGCATTTTTAATTTAGTCCCCTCTAGAGAGAGGAAAAGAAATACCCACAGATTACTTTGAAAATAATTGCATCACAGTAGCCTCCCTGGGGGAAAACAGTGTTACTAAAATAAGATTACTTGCCCATAATTTAGTTCACTTGCTGAGTGGGTGAGTGAAGCGAGTGAAAAGCACGGCATACTTTAATCCATAACTCTGATGCCGCAGAGAAACTTAGCAAAGGTTATAGATCAGTAAAAAAGTTGTAAACAAATTCCCAATAAGTAAAAAAAGTTGTAAACGAATCCCCAATAAATAAAAAAGTTGTAATAAAGGAGGGATCCTGCCTTTTAGCAGGTCAGCCTCCTGTGACAACTCTCAAGATTGTAAGTTTGTCGGAAATTACTGCCCCGTCAAGAGGGACAGCATTCCCTTCATTTAATACAAGCACTGTTTCCTGATTTATTTCCAATGTATCAAGCAGGTCTTCGTAGGTAGTGTTCTCAGCTATTTCTACGGTCTGCTCGGAAATCTCTCCAGCCTGAATTGTTATGTGTACTTTTTTACTCACTTAGTAGATCCACCGCCGCTTACCTGAATTTCATCTACAATTCCCTTTATTAACTTCTGCTCCAGTTCATATTCTTTTCTGACACCTTTTCGTTCTGCGTTTCGTTTCTGGAACTTTCCTGTCATTTTCAAATCTCCTCATTACTTTTCAGGTTTGCAACAAAGTTGGTATAGATCTCTCAAAGCAGACTCATTGACTCTTTGAGATATATCCAATAATTATAACGATTTTATGTTTTAATTAATTTTTGGTTAACGATGGTTGGTTAACATATTTTATTTTCCAGTCTCATAACCACTATTCACTTTGAATTCTGATGATAAGTATACGTTAACGATGAGCCTGATAATGTTCCAAAGTTTGATGAAAAAAGATCAAGAAGGAGATTCTAAAACTATAACTTGGGAAAATTTATTCAAAGATTAATGTTTTCTGGAAAACTAAGCAATATTTGAATTACTCCCAAAAAAAGAGCAACAGATTCTAATACTTGATATGTTCGTAAAAAAGCAAAGTCGAAAAAAGAAAGAGCAAAAAGCCTGGAAAATTTTGGTTTTGTTTAATTTCATTTTAGTTTTTGTTTAATTTCTTTTTAATTATACATCAGCCGGGATTCGAACCCGGGTTCGAGCGTTGGCAACGCCCGGTGATGACCGCTACACTACTGATGTGATATGGTGCCCAGACCCGGATTCGAACCGGGGACAACTGCCTCTTCAGGGCAGCGCTCTCCCACTGAGCTACCTGGGCAGGTAGATATATTCCAAAACTTGAGAGCTATTAAGTAAAAACGTTAGTTTTTTGACTTTCCGGAAAAATCTCCTGAAAGTTTTTGAATGGGCCCGCTGAGATTCGAACTCAGGACCTCCGCCATGTCAAGGCGACGTCATAACCGGCTAGACCACGAGCCCTTATTGTTTGGTTGCCGTTTCTCGCACAGAAGTGCAACCTCATAGTACGCATCATCATTTATATAAGTTTTGGGTGATCCGAGCTTTTTCTACTCGAATAAGCATACATGAAGGTAAACTCTTTTGCACTGTTTGTAACAGATTTTCCCTTCTTATACTCGTTTGAGATTAACTAAGGAGTGTATGTACATTAATACTTCCTGATCTAAATTCAAAGATTTAGTTTTTGCGATATACTTTGGAATCTATGTACCATGAGTAGTAATTTCGGCGGTGACTTTTATAACTCTCAGAAATTAAGAAGAACATCAGATATTAACATAAGTAAGACACAAAAACCAGTGAAAGAAAAACTAGACACGCGAAAGCGGCAAAAGTACCCTTTTTCGCCTTATTTATCGGGGTATCCGGATGACCTCCAGCGAAACCGACAGGTTAAACAGTGAAAGAATCAGCATTGATGTTCAAACACTGATAAGCCTTACAGAATAATTACTGTCCCTATGGGACACTCGAACTCCTACCTGATAACTTCAGGCGGTCGAGGAGTTCTTGTGGATGCAGGATGTGCGGGCAAAATAAAAAATCTCCAAACTGCCCTCGAAAAAAACAACCTAATGTTTCCTGACATAGTTCTGGTCATCCTCACCCACACACATTACGACCACGTAGGCTGCCTGGCCGAAATAAAAGATAGAAGCGGGGCAAAAGTCCTGGTTCATGCAGAAGAAAAAGAATATCTGGAGAAAGGCATAACGCCCTTCCCCATGGGCACAATGTGGTTTTCGAAAATCGTTTCCGGAATTGGAAACACCCTGATGGCTTCTAAATAGAAATACCAGCCCTTGAATCCTGACATATCTGTAGGGGGAGAATACGATCTCAGTAAGTACATTCCAGGCGCAAAAGTTACTCCGACCCCCGGCCATATTGCTGGCTCGATCAGCCTTGTGATTGAAAATGAAGTCGCATTCGTAGGGGACACCCTTTTCAATGTCATTCCTGGGACTGTTTTTCCTCCATTTGCAAATAATGTACCCGAACTTTTAGGGAGCTGGGAAAAGTTGATCGCTGCGGGGTGCAGGACATTTTACCCCGGCCACGGCAAATCCATAAATCTCCAGAAACTGAAGGATTCATACAAAAAAAAGGAAAAACAGAAGTGAAGGGTATATTTACGTCTCATTTCGGCTTTCCCTCCAGTGACCTTCACCCCCTCAAAAACTTCATCTATCCCCTCTGCTCATTGGTTTCGTGGAGTGCCTCAGTTACCTGAAGGAATACTAATTTTTCCATCGGGTCTTAAATCTCTTCTAAAACCTTTAATTCTCAAGCATCCTTCCCTCTAAAATAGAATGAACACAATATTCCGGCTGAGGGTAACATGAACAGAGCATCCGATAATACAGGGAAATGTCGTACAATCCCTGAAATCCAGGCTAAAATTGATGCAGGAGATGCCGTGGTTCTTACGGCTGCAGAAATTAGCGAGAGGGTTCGCACAGGGAAGGAAATAAGACTTGAAGATGTGGATGTGGTTACTACTGCAACTCGCGGCATTATGAGCGGAACGTATGCAGTCCTTTCTTTCAAAGTTTCCGAACCGGATTCTTTTGTTAAAGCTTCCATGGTTCTGTTAAACGGGGTACCGGCAGTTGTGGGCCCATGCCCGAACGAGAGACTTGGAGTTCTGGACCTTATTGTACTCGGAACAGCTCATAGTGAGTCTGATTCCCGCTACGGAGGTGGCCACCTTTTCAGGGAGATGGTGGAAGGAAAAACCATCACAGTAGATATAACTACCAGTGAAGGAAGCATTTTTTCAGTCGAGACGCGGCTTTCTGAAATTCCTTTTGCACGGCTCTGTGCAACAAGGCATGCATTCAAGAATTACCGGGCATTCGTAAATCCTGGTAAAGAATCTATCAAAACTATTTTCCATGCCTTGCCATTTGAAGGTGAGTACAGAGAAATGACTTTTTGTGGCTGCGGAGAGTTAAACCCAATTGAAAACGACCCCAAACTCGAGACTATAGGAATCGGGACAAGAGTGCTTCTCAATGGGGCAGAAGGATTTGTTACGGGCTCAGGCACCCGAAGCTCTCCGGACAACCCTAACCTGACCGGTTTTGCGGACATGCATGACATGTGCCCTGAATATATGGGAGGCTTTGCAACGTCTGCTGGCCCGGAAATTATCAACACCTGGGCTGTCCCGATCCCGATCCTCCACGAAGGAATGCTGGAAAATATCCTGAAACTGGACAGAGAAATCCCGCTTAAATTGGTAGACCTTGCAGGAAGAATTCCTCTATGTGAGATTACTTATGGAGATGTATGGGATAATGCGGACCTGAATGTAAAATATGAGCCCGAAAAATGCATCAATTGCAGAGATTGCTGCGTGCTGGAAGCCTGTCCCATGGGTGCGGTAAGCAAAGGAGAAAACGGAGCTGTACACAGTCAGAAAATTTGCTTTAACTGCGGACTCTGCGTCTCAAGGTGTAAAGGGGAAGCTTTCATTGCAAACCTGGGTTCAGTCAAATGTACAAGCGGCGGCTGCCTGAGGGATATTAAGGTGACCCTGCGCCAGTCAGACCGTTCCAGGGCATTGAAAGCTGCTGAAGAGCTCAAAGAAAAGGTTCTTACAGGTACATTCAGGCTCAAGGAACCCGTTGAAAAAATAAGCTGGAGAGAGTAAAGCTAAAAATTCTGATGAATAAGCTGAAAAAGCTGGATAAAAAGATAGAAGAAAAGTTGGATAAAAAGATAGAAGAAAAGTTGGATAAAAAGATAGAAGAAAAGTTGGATAAAAAGATAGAAGAAAAGTTGGATAAAAAGATAGAAGAAAAGTTGGATAAAAAGATAGAAGAAAAGTTGGATAAAAAGCTGGAAGAAAAGTTGGATAAAAAGCTGGAGAAAAAGATAGAAGAAAAGTTGGATAAAAAGCTGGAGGAAAAGCTGAAGGAAAAGAGCAAAACCGATAGAAAACAGGTTGTTTTGTGTTTTATTTCTGCTCGTCTTTCAGTCCATTTTCCTATCCTTTTCTCCTTTTTAATACTTTTAGGATTTGTGCACTTGAAGTATAAAATCAAATACAATAGACGTTATGGTTTAAACTTAGAATTTGGACAGTTAAAATATAATGCTGTTGATTTCTTAGTTCAAGCGCTTGAGTCCTAACCTTGTAGGTTCTTGATCTAAAGTTCTTGTTATTGAATTCTCTATTTTCAAATCATCTCGGTTTTCAAAGCTTCTTTAAAGCGCTTTGTAACCTCTTCCGGACTCAAGGGAATATTTGGAGCTTTTGTGTTTCCTGGCTTCAGAATTACATGAATAAAGGAAAGTTCTTGCATGTCCCGAAACTTCTTGAAAGCTTCTATTAACCCTTCTTTGCTGTTTACTTTAGCCGTATTCTGGATTCCGCACGCGTTTGCAAGAATTTCCAGGTCAATATAGCGCAGGGCACAGGTTTCCTGCGAGCCTGTTGAACCGTAGGCGCCATTGTCAAGGCCAATTATCATCAGGTTTTTCGGGGCTTCTTTTCCAATTTCAAGTAGGGCATTAGGGTTCATCAGCAGGCTTCCATCTCCGTCAAAGACAACTACTGTCCTCTCAGTGCGAAGGGCAAGACCAAGACCTATCGAGGAGACAAGCCCCATTGAGCCAAACATGTAAAAATTGAGATCTCTGTCTTTGCAGGCATAAAGTTCCTTACAGGGGACTCCGAGATTTGTTACTGTGATTTCGTCATCAAGTTGAGAGGCAACTGCGCAAATTGCATCGTCCCTGAGCATCAATGGCCTGAGATTCTCCACTGTAAGGTTAAACCTGCATGTCCGTTCCATAACCTCTGGCTTTTTCGGCATACCGGAAATTTCCCAAGCGCAGCATTCCGAAGCTTCCCATACTTTCGGAGATACCAGAGCTATATGGGGCCTTAAGTTTTCAAAGGCGTCTCTTATTACTTTTTCAAGGAGAGAGATATTTTCAGCATCTTCAATTATTGTGTATTCCAGCCCTGCTCCTTTCAGGATGGATGGTAGGTGGACTCCAAGTGGAACCTGCGCTTCGATACCTTCGCCGTAAACCCCACGCCAGCTTGCCAGTACAGGTAACGGGATCTTGCATATTACATTCAGGGATTCCAGAGCGTTAATCATATTCCCTAGCCCTGTGCTCTGGATCAGCATCATGGGCTTTCCCCCTGCAAGGTAAGCCCCGGCACAAATACCTACACCGTTTTCTTCCCTTGTCAATCTGATTTCAGAAAAATTTTCCGAAACCAGAGGAAGCAGGTTCTTGATCCGGTCGCAGGGCAGAGTTACAGCAAGGTCGATACCTGCTTTTTTCATGATTGCTATGATTTCTTCTTCCGGATTTGCCACGCACAACACCTCAGATTGATTTCTGTCTTGTATTCTATAGTCCTTAATTCTGTAGTCCTTAATTCTGTAGTCCTTAATTCTGTAGTCCTTAATTCTGTAGTCCTTAATTCTATAGTCCTTAATTCTATAATTCTCCGCACACTCAGATGTTCAAATCTTCTAAGGGGACATCAGGGTTTCTGGCAGTAGCTACCTGCGGGACCTGGAAAAGTGTGAAATCTTCTTTTAGCCGCTTGTATCCTCCACCTGCAATATTCAGGAGAATAGCCTCGTCCCTCCCAACGTTTCCGGCTTCTACGGCTTTTAACAGGGAAGCGGCGGCAACTGCAGAGGGTGGCAGAATATCGATACCTTCCAGGGATTCGAAAAGGGCCTTAGCCTCAAGAGCTTCTTCTCTGGTAATTGCGTACATTATCCCTTCAGTATCAACAAGTGCATCATAGAGCCCGCCTGTGACTCCATAAGGCGGAGCCCGATTTGTAAGGACAGTGGCGTAGGTTTCCTCTACCTGTTTCTTAGCATCTTTCATATCAAGCTCGGGAATGATTTCCCTTCTTCTTGCCTGCCAGGCGCTGTACATGGGGACAAAAGGAAGATTCTGGGCAAGCTGAAGTTTCGGAAGTTTCTGCCCGAACCGCCCGTCGGCCCTTAAGCGCAGTGAAGCTTCCCATGCTGAAATACCCCCGGTACCGCTCCCTACTGCCTGGAAATAGTGGTCAGGCATCTTTCCTATGGTTACTGCTGCATCCAGCATTACAGTACCCATACCATCTCTTCTGGCAACATTCCTGGCTCCGCCTTCAGGAATCATGCCAGGCAGTTTTGCAACCCTTCCTGCAAGGTTGATAGCATCAGTGTAGTCGTTTCCTGGGCTCATACCTATGAGGTGAATGGACTCAGTCGGCTCTTCGGGCAGCCACAACTGCGAAACTCCGGAATCCGGCACCACTATGTAGACGTCAGTTCCTGTCAAAGCCGAAACATGGGCAAAAGCCCTACCCGTATTTCCGGCAGAGGCAAGAACTATGGCTTTTCCCCCGCTTTCTTTGAGGAGCTGCATGGTTGGGTAAGCTTCAAGTTCTTTGAAACTGCAAGTTTTGATAAAAGCCCCTCTTTCGGGCCAGTACCCGTTGAACCCTATATAAAGGTTTGAAAGCCCAAGTTCCCTTGCAAGGGCTTCGCTTTTGTAGGTAATGGGCCCGGCATCTGTAGTAAGCTCTTCCTGGATCGGAAGCCAGGAATGAAACCTTCCAATCCCAGGCTGGTTTCTTAACTCAAGTTTTTTTTCGTAGTAATCCGCCCGCAAAAGAGAGTCATCGTTCTCACAGGCGAGACTGTACTGCTGGCCGCATTCTTTTCCGCACTTCAGACATTTCAGTTTGAATTTTCCCATTGCTATCAAAGAAAATTGGGTTTCTCTTGTTAAATATATATTCCTTGAATATGAATAAAACTTCATCATCGTGTCCTTCTTGTGCTATATATTTAAATTTCTAGTCTAAATCGGACATTCAGTCCTTCTAAAAGGAAAAAAGATGTTTTAAGAGGAAAATGAAATGAAGAAAATAAATAAGACAGTTAAGTGAGGGGAGAGAAGAAACAAGAGAGAAAATAAGAGAGAAAATAAGAGAGTAAAAGAGAGTAAAAGAGAGTAAAAGAGAGTAAAAGAGAGTAAAAGAGAGTAAAAGAGAGTAAAAGAGAGAAAATAAGAGAAAATAAGAGGGTAATTAAGCTGGAAGCATAAAAATCGAACAGAAAAAGGGTGATTTAAAGGATAATTAGAGTAATCGAAAGCTGCAGCAAATCTCCCCTTATGTATAGAAGGCATTCGGAGTGGATTTTGGGTTTTGGATATTTCTTCTGGTGCCGTCGGGATAAACAAGGGTAAGGACATCCGGCTGCACCCCGAATTTTCGGGATTCATGCAGGTAGTATGGGTCACTTTTCCTGGAAATATTAGTTATTTGAAGTGAGGCGCTGTTACTTCCTATATCCCAAATCTTTATAATCTTGAAGTCAGCAAAAATCTCTTTAATCTTGGGCTCAAGGTTCTTGCTCCCAAACAGGAATATATACACCTCTGCGAAAGGACTGAGACGATATTCTACATTGACATTAGCATCAGTCTTGTTAAACTGGATTACCATGCTATCAATATGGATATATTTCCCTTCCTTGAACTGATCAGTGCTGACTTCCGGAGATAATTTTGCAGCCAGTAAAACAGATGAGATAATAAGGGCAATTGTGATTATTGCTTTTATTTTCATGGTTCTTACTCAGTAATTATCCTCTTTCGTAATATTCCTTTCCTGGAAAACATTTTTTCTGTAAAGATTCCTTCCCTTCAACGTAGAACTCCTGATCTTGTTTCCTACAACGGGCCTATTTTTTGTCAAGACGCAGAGTAGTTATCCATTTTATTTCTGGATATATATTTTGATTTTATTTGATTTTCCAGGTTCCGACCTTTGCCGGAAAATCCTTTTTTCTCGACTCTATTCGACTTTATTCGACTCTATTAAACGCTATTAGACGCTATATAGCCCTCATCGGCTTCCATTTCCTTTACTCAGTTTTGCAATACTGTTAAATAGCGCAAGAATAAAGCTATCCCATCCTTCAAAAGATCTGAAAAACAGAATGAGGCCAAAAAAATGAGCAAACAAATCAACTTTACCTGCTCCAAATGCGGGAACAACTCCTACGAAACAGGCGAAATCCGTGCCACAGGCGGTTTTCTCAGTAAACTCCTGGATGTCCAAAACAAGAAATTCACCCATGTCACCTGCAAACGCTGCAAGTACACCGAATTCTACCAGGCCGACAGCAGTATGCGGGGGAATATTTTCGACCTTTTTACATCAAGATAAACCGATATAGGAGTATTTTGGCGAAAATTACCTTCTTCTCCCTTTTCTCTTTTTTTCGATCGCTTATTAGCCGGGGCTGGGGAATAGCGTCTTTTACGGAGCTTTTCACGCTCGACGAAGGAGAGCGGTTTTTTCATGAATTTTTAAAGGATGAAATCGGAATTGGAATGAACTCAAAACGGTTTTGTATTTTTTAGTTGGCCGGAACAAGAACGCACCGGCATTTTTCTTTTATTTCCTCTAAATCCAGATTGTTTAGGTTCTCAGTACTTTCATGCATAAGGGATGAGTATTTCTCAATTAGATTTCTGTTCTTTTCTATCAGGTTTTTAAGATCTTTTCGGTCTTTACAAGCGTTAATATTCCCTATCAGAGCCAGGAATTCTTCTGTATTTTCTTTTGTAATATTTTCTTTTTTGATAAGGCGTATTTCATTTTCTTCAAAGATATGTATGAGTGATGTTTTTATTGGCTCGGGTGCTGTCGGGATGTCCCTTGCTGCAGAATATTGAGTATTTATAGTAGCCAGCAAAATAAACTGCTCTTTCTGGTCTTTAATGCGGGAGATTATCTCCTCGTCTTGCATTTTATTTGAGTCTTTATCAAGGGTCAATAAAACCCCGGTTGATCCTCCATCAATCTCCTTTTTCTCCGATTCAAATTTGTCTTTTTTCATTTTTCCTATCCTGAAGATGCCGTTTGCCATTATACATGCTTTATTTCCAGCGCAAAGGGGATTATTCAGGTCATTCTTTGCAGTGTAGTAGAATCTCGCAGGACCGGGGTTAGTCTGAGGTACAAGAATCACATCACAGGTAGAAATCAGGCGGTGTCTCAGTTCGTCATTAAGGAATTCGAAGCAGATCAGAACTCCAATATTGAGATTGTCCCGCAATTTGAGAATATGGTTCAGTTTCCCCTGTTTCATGCCTTTATGGAAAAACAGGTCTCGTTCTTCTTTTGCTCCGAACATCTTTTCGTTGTGCATTATTTTCGAATTCGGTATTACAATGGGACATATATTCTTTCGAAAATCTTCTTCTGTAAAGTCAGAAGCAAAAAATTTCTCGTATTTTTCAAGGTTCTCTTCCGTAATGTAGTGTGTACCTGCAAAAACAATTATCCCATTTTCGTTTGAATATCTCTGTATCTCTTCAAGGTAGTCAAAAGGTATTGAAAATTCAGGGAATACAACAACGTTAACTTCTCCTTTTACAGTTTCCAGTGTTGTAATTACTTTTCGTTTATAGGCTTCACTTTCCAGGATTTTTACGGTGTAATCTTCACCATATACATCATATCTCAACTGCACGACTGCAATTTTCAAATCCCCTCCTGTGCAGACGCTGTTACAGCAATTATGCAAAAAGATGCGGGCTTTTTTGTTCTTGCTTATTGTTTCTGAGTAGTCAATGTCTCTAAATACTGGTTTTTGATTGGGGGTTTCAAAGATAATTATATCCTTGCCTTCAGGGATATATTTTATTTCAAGGTAATCAATTTCGATTGTATTATCTTTGGTTTCTTCCTTGCTCAGTTCCCGGTAAAAAAGAATGGTATTTCCGGTTTTTACTGTCAACTTGCCTGTTATTTTCTCGGCATCTAATATGACCTTAAGTTTCCAGTTGTTGTAAAATAGGTTTGGGCTGAAAGGCTCTTCTATGTAATCTTTGAGTTTTTTATGAACATGCCCGAAGAGATTCTCAAGAGCCTTGTACTCGATAGCTCTTATTTTCTCATCAAATTCTTTCAGATGCTTTTTGCGGCTCTTTGTGTCCTTTTCATCGAATATTCTTGCAATTTCTTCAAATGCAGCTCTTATACCTGGATCAATTTTTTCGGGAAGGATTTCTATTACCTGCTGAATCAGGTCTTTTGCTTTCGAGCCGTTTCCCTCTTCAAAAATCTCTATGTTTTCAAGGATTTTAAGCAGCCCGATATAAATGCAGTAGCAGACATTTGCCTTTTTATATGTCTCTTTTGCGTCCTTGAACTGATTTGCAGCCTGCTTGATCAATTCCAGATCAGGTTGCTCAGAGGTAAGGGCTTCATTGACCAGTTTTCTCCCTTCAAGATAACAAACAGTAGAAGAAGCAATTTTTTCAACTTCTTCATCATCTCC
>MDTP02000015.1 GCA_001714685.2 Methanosarcina sp. Ant1
TACAGAAATTACAGCTTCAGGACCAGCTTCATAGATAACAAAAATCTCTTCACGTGTAAGCATAATAACGAAACAAATAGGATTCAATTTATATGCAATTTTTCCTCGAAACGAGAAAAAATTGTAGCCTTTGAAAGGCTATCTGAATAGTTACAATTAATTTAAAATAACTACATGGACAATTGTATATTGTAACTTAGAGCGAACAGATCGAAAAGAGCGAGTTACGGATACGAACAAGAAAAGAATTGTCCGGGAGCCGTTAGTCCTGTTCCGAATCAATATGCTTAATTGGCTATCTTCGGAGCAAAGATATCGGGGGATTCAATAAAAGGAACTAACTCTTCCGGGCTATTCTCTACACTCTTCCTTTGATATGTTTTTTGCTTTTTTCTTATCTTACTTTTTTTACCATGCTTTCTACTATTTTTAGTATTTATTTCTCGAAAAGAGAAATTTTTATTGGCTCTTCGTTGTTTTGTGGATATCCTTATAAAAATCAATGCGGTCTTGAAGTGAAAATCATCCTATCCATAGAGAATGACGAAGAGCCTTTTTATTATTTATATCTTTAATAAGAATTACGCACTTGAGGGTCAAAATCAAGCACATACAGATCTGTATAGATATTATGACAGTTTGAATTTCATCCCAATAGTTCCTCAGTTAACCGCGTAAGTTATAATCTAAAAAGACATTGCAATTACTATGTTTACTTTCATCCATGTATAGAATAAAGTGCTCTAAAGAGTTTGCTCATAAATTTGAACACCGTACTCATCTATAAGCATTCCATCATATTTGTTTCAGATGATTTCGAAGACCCAATTTTTGGCTGGTTTTATAAAGGATATATAAGCAACTTGTTGAAATCAGAGGTTTATCGAAATTCTCTTATTTCAAGATGGTTTTTGCTGTGGCCATAGGTTACATTCATTGGTGTCATAGGCTAAGGATTTTTTGCCTTTGTGCTATCGGTTTCTAAACAAAAATTAGTCTTAAATCTAGAACATCAAACTAAAATCTATACTCTGTATCAACTTATCAACTTCGAATCAACGAATTTTTTGGAGAAATGTTGTGGAAATAGGGCAATTTATCATGTTTTCTCACTTAACCGAAGCTACATGAGATGAATTCTAAACTTAGTTAATCAAATGAAAAGCTTATATTGTTGAGGCTAAAGTATTGTGTTATAATATAAAAACGAGATTATTTGTTATTAAACGTGTCTATTAAAAATCTCCTTTTAAGTTATATTTATTTCTATATTCTATTTTTTTACACAATGTATGAAATTAAGAAAGATATTATATTATTAAAAAGAATGTATTATTAAATATTATATAATTTTTATTATTTATAAAAAAACTAGACTTTATAACCTCTTTTTTTAATTAATACTGGTTCCTTAGTTATAATTCTTCACATGTTATATTGTTTAAATAATTATATACTGGTAATATAACTCAAAATAATTCTCATCGGCATATAATATGTGGATAGAATTTACCAATAATCTGTTCTTCCAGTACTGATCTCTAACCTATATTTGGAACATTATAATAAACTTCGGTACTAAGGACATTCAGTCAAGGTGCAACATATGGAAAACTTTCTACTTGATCTGGTCCTTCTCTCCGAAAAAAGGACAAATGTGCTTCTTCTCCTGCTTGAAGGGCCAATGGATATAGAAACAATAAAAAAAACCCTTAATGCCAGTGCAACATCGATCCAGCCGCAGGTAAAAAGGCTCAAAGAACATCACCTGATAGTCCAGGAAAAAGACCTATACAAGCTTAGTGAAATCGGGAGAATCATAGCTGATAAAATGAAGCCCCTTTTAGATGCTTTTTCTGTCCTGGAAAAAAATGCAGACTATTGGGCTGAAAGGGATATGAATGAGATTCCACCATTTCTCCTTAGGCGAATCAATGAGCTTGGACACTGCACTTTAATCGAACCTCAGGTAGACCACATTTTTGAGATGATTCCCGAGTACGTCAAAAATGCTGAAAAGGCAAAAAGGCTCGAGGCCGCAATTCCTTACTTTCATCCTCTTTTCCCTTCCTTTTATCTTGGAATTGCCGAAAAAGGAGCATCGGTATCGCTTATTCTTCCAGAAGCAGTCCTGAAAAGATGGGTTGAAGATTACGGAGAACAAACCAAGAAATTTATAAAAATGAAAAACACTAAACTTTTTGTCTGCACTGACTGTGAAAGGATTCCGGCTATTACGGCTGCAGATAACTTCATGGCAATGGCCCTTTTCCCGAAAGATACTGTCTTTGACCGGAAATATGTGACAAGCTTTGAACCGGGCGCTCTGCTCTGGGGGAAAGAACTCTATGACTATTATGAACGGTTTTCTGAAAGGATTCGCGATACAGATAACTGCAGATGCAAAATAAGTTTGAAGCTCAAAAGTGTTCCTGTCACCAGGGTATGCGATGCAGAATATAAAATGGAGAACTTGAAGCAAAAACAACTGCAGACTCCAAGTCAAGCACCTTAAAGACTGCTCCCCTATCCGGAAACTAGTATATCGATTCCAAAGTATATCACAAACTAAATTTTTGAAAAGTACGGAAAGCACGGAAGACGCAGAATTAAGAAACAAAGGGCACATTTTTTTCCGCGCTTTCCGCGTTTTCCGTGGTTATGGTTTCTTGATCGGGCTTTTCCGTGCCCGCTCTTGCTGGCGGTGCTTATAGAATATCTAGTGGCTTTAATGTAAATATTTGAGTTAATAAATATAATAATATCCTGAATTATGCATCAATTTGAAATCGACACACTAACATCACCGGGTTAAATTTGAGGCTCTTCGATGTTTTGTGTGGATATCTTCATAAAAACCAATGCGGTCTTGAGTTGAAAATCATCTTATCCATAGAGAATGACGAAGAGCCGTTTTCTCTCAATATTTAAGAAGTGATATTAATTACCAACTCGAAACAGCGAAGAGCCGATTAATATCATAGGGCTGGCGTTGATGCCTGATTATTTTTTGTTACTGTGAACCTCATAGCGAACTCCGTCCCATTGTTCCTTTTCAGTTCAAGTTCTCCATCTAGCTGGTCTACAAGGGAAGTTACCAGTTGCATGCCAAGACTATTAAGATCTTCAATAACAAGGTTTTCAGAAATCCCCACTCCGTTGTCCGAAACGGTCAAAATAAAACTGGAACTCTTACAACCTTCGCTTTTGCTTTCTTCTATGCTGTTTGTATATTCCCCGGTTTTTTCCCGGCAGAGTTCGATTCGGATTTCTCCTTTATCCCTCCCTATAAATGCATGTTTAAGGGAGTTCGAAACAAGTTCATTAACAATCATCCCTAATGGGATTGCAATATCCATATCAAAGGAAAGGTTTTCTTCCAACTCAATATTCAAGCTGGTAGTGGCATTTCCAAGTCTATAAGTTTGGAAGAGGTTATTAACAAGCCTCTCCAGGTATTGTGAGAAGTTCAGTGTATCAGTTCCTTTGCCTTCGTGTAGTTCTTCGTGGATCAAGGCAATGGACATTACTCTGTCCTGGCTTTCCCTGAAAGCACTCAAGACTTCCGAATCCTCAACACATCCTCTGTCTCTAAACTTATCAGCCTTTAGATCCAGCAGGGAGGAGATTACCTGCAGATTATTCTTGATCCTGTGGTGGATTTCTTTTTTACGAGCAATTTCGATTTTTTCGAAGGCATCTTCTGCTCTTTTACGTCCTGTAATATCCTGAACTGTCCCTTTCATTCCAATTGGGGTATTTTTCTCATCAAAAATAATTTCTCCCTGTGAATGGACTATGCGCTCTTCTCCATCAAGTAGAACTATTTTATAATCAATCGCATAGGTTTTTCCTTTTAAAGCTTCCTTAGTGGCAGTATCCACGTATTCTCTGTCTTCGGGATGTACAAAGCTTAAAAATACATCGTAAGTTGCACCTGATTCTTGAGGATTAAGTCCAAAAATACGATACATTTCACCAGACCCGTAGAACTCATTAGTTACGATATTCCAATCCCAATTTCCGAGATGAGACATTTTTTGAGCTTCAGAAAGACTTTTTTCGCTTTCCTTCAACGATGTATAAGCCTTCTCAAGCTCTGCTGTACGTTTTTCAACTAATTTTTCTAAATTGTCAAGCGTTTCTTTCAACTTAGCTTCTGCTTCTTTCATTTTTGTAATATCTTTCAGTATTCCGATAGCCCTGTAAGGTTGCCCCTCATTATTTGTGAGGCAGACTCCGTTGTTTTCTATATAGATGCAAGTTCCGTCTTTTCTTCTCAACCTTAATTCTTCCTTAAATTTGTCTCCAGTCTTTCTCACATTATGGAATTTTTTGTCCATATAATTCATATCTCTGAGATGGATATTCTTAATCCAGACGTCCTTGCCAAACTTCTTAAATTCTTCAAAACTATACCCCGTAACTTCTTCTATGGCACCTGACCAGGTGCACTTATCCATTCTTAAATCATAGTCATATATCACTTGTCCTGTCTGCTCAGTGACAATCCTGTGTCTTTCCTCGCTTTTCTGAAGTTTTTCTTCTGCTTTTTTACTTTTGGTTATATCTCTGGCGATAACTAAGATAGCGATTAAATTTTCAGAGGCATCAAAAATTGGAGAAAGAGTTAATGAGACATTTATTATCTTACCATCTTTTCTTAACCGTAAAGTCTCATAATGGTGGATTCTATCTCCCTGTTTAATCAATTCAACTAGTTCTTTTGCTTCTTCAACTAATGTTAATGGCTCCAAAATGGATATGGACTTTCCCAGAATTTCTTTAGCCGAATAACCATAAATTTGCTCTGCGCCCTTATTCCAGCTGATAATAACGCCATCAAGGGACTTAGTTATAATGGCATCGTCCGACGATTCCGCAATATTCGCCAGCATCTGAATTTTATCTCCTGTTTTTTTACGCTTGCAACTTTCGATCTGCTCCCACTTTCCTGCCCTTTTAATCAAAGCAAATTGGTGGTTGATAACCACATCAATGATCTCGGTTGCGTTGCACCTGTCGAGAGGATAGGTGCAGAGAGCCATCATATGGCAGTTGCCGACGATGTTGTCCAATTTTTCCTCATAAGCAGCAAAATCACTCCAATCCTTTTTTTCCATCCCGAAAGTATTTTCAGTCAGCCTCAAACCTTCATAGTCGTTGGCCAGGGCTTGATTGAGTTTTTCAACCCATCCATTCAATACTATCTCCGAATCGGAAGCACCTTCATTTACATACCCGTGACTGTATGGGATAATTTCGATTTGCCCTTTTTCAAAATAAACATCAACATCAGGAACAGCCCTTCTAAGGATCTTTTTTGCCTCTTGCACATCTAGAGTTTGTGACGTGACCCAGAAGCAAAATTCATTATTTTCCAGCCCGGCCTTTAAATAGGGAACGAGTATGTCCATCAAATCTTCTCTTGTCTGGTAAAATTGGCAGAAGTGCGTCCTCCATGATATATCCCCAATAATATCAATACCAGACGTCCTCAGATTTTCTTTCATTCCACATCTTCTCCGACTTGAGGATGTAAAGGCAAAAATTTAGTTACTACAAGGTATAAGGTCCCTGCCCCCATGTTTCATATTTAGGTGATAATATAAGAGTTTACATATAAAATAATAATGAACAATACCTAAACTCAAAATTTACTTCCTTGAATCTCGTATCTTGAGTGACAAATTGGGTTTCTGATCATGAAAGAAATCCTGAAAAATTCTGATGATTAAGACTAAAAATGGGCCTCGGAACCAGCTCAATCACTTATAGTCGTCTCGGCATATTATACAATATTCTTATATTTGGTATAAGGTAACTATTCTGCGTACCAAAAATCAGTCTATTGATGTTTATTTGGTGTTGCCAAAAAAATTTAATTGTCAACTCATGCAAAACTGAAAAACAGAATCAATAGCCAAAATTAAAGAAAATGGGCTCCCAAAAACTTGCCCATTAAATCTTGGCCGTGTCCGCGAGTTGTTGATCAAATCTGATAAAACGGTCGCATTAGCTATGTTCTAACAACCTGGAAAGTAAGTCCTGTGTTTGCGATTTTTCACTAACTGACCCCACGACCTAAATCTTAACTTGATCTGTTGCGCCCGCAACTCGTGGAGTACCTGTCTCACCATCTTCAATGACAGAGGTTCCAGATTTTCCGGTACCAGAGTGATTATTATCTGGGAATCACCTTCGACCGCTTGCAAAGGTAGCCCGAGATCCTAACATGTCTCTTTTTTATTCATCGCCTTTCTTCTTCGTATTTTCTGATTTGATCTCTCGCTCCGTGGTCGCAATGGAATATACCTCACCAGCTTCATTCAACAATGGAGTAGCGCTCAGCCACACCTCCACGATCCGGCCTTCCTTGGTGAGTCGCTGGGTTCTATAAGGTTCCAGAGCCTCAGCCTGGCTAAGCTTCTTCAGCACTGCCCACTCTTCTTCTCTCCGGACCTTCGGGATCAGGCTGCGAATATTCATCTTAAGTGCCTCGGCTTCGCTCCAGCCGTACATACTCTCAGCTCTCGGATTCCATGCCAGGATGTGGCCGTCCATATCCTGCAGCGTTATAGCATCACTCGCGTTAAATACTATCGCGGCTAAGCGGCGCAGGGCCGCGACTTCCTTCAGCATCTCCTTTGCCTGTCTCATCTCGGTAATATCCGTAAAGGTAATGACAGCTCCCATGATAACGTTTTCAAGTGTGCGATAGGGCCGGATGCGCAGCAGGTACCACGCGCCCTTCTGGGTTTGGACTTCAATATCTTTGGGAGTCAGAGTTTCCAGAACCTTCTTTATGTCCTCTACAAGGCGATCATAACCCAACAAGTTCGAGACGATGTGCCCAACCGGCCTTCCCACATCAGTCGGGATCAGATTGATCACCTGTGTGACTTGAGGAGTGAAGCGCAGGATGCGCATTTGATAGTCCACAAAGACAGTGCCTATACCCGTGCCGGACAGCAGGTTGTTCATATCGTTAATGGCCTGCGACAGATCGGCTACCTTATTTTGCAGTTCAGTATTGACCGTAGTCAATTCCTCGTTGACTGACTGCAATTCCTCCTTTGAGGTCTCCAGTTCCTCGTTGGTGGATTGCAGTTCCTCGTTGATTGACTGCATCTCTTCGTTGGAGGATTTGAGTTCTTCATTGGATGTCTCAAGTTCTTCATTGAAAGCTTTGAGACTTTCTTCCTTAATCTGCAGTTCCCGCTTCAGCTCTACTAAGATGCGCGCGTCAACTTCCGTTGAGCCCTCGCCACCTTCACCGGCACCGATGGCGGTGTCCTTCCTGGTTTGGCTCTGCTCCGACTCCGGCAATTCCTCAAAGGTGATCAGGAATAGGTTTGACCCGGCGGCTGCGTCAGGGCCTGCCGCTACAGGTCGTAATGACAAATTGACTGTAGTGAAGTCACCGTTGGTTTTGACCCGCAGCCTGGGGTGGAATACCGACTCTTTACTGACCGCAGCTTTGTGCAGATCTATGGCCAACTCCTGCCGCAATCCCTCGCGGGCCATCTTCAGGATATTCATGCCAGCCTCACCCGGAGCCGGTTCCAGGTACATGCCGGTACGGCCTTGAAGGTAGAGGATGTCGCCTTGTTGGTTGACGAGCACGCCGACAGGGGCGTAATATTGCAGCATCGTCTGTTCGGTCAGCTCGCGCAGTTGAGGTTTGCTTTCGATAAGATCCTTGTCGGACGGTCTTTTTGCCTCCCTGTTTTCTAGTCTTGGTGGGATAAATGTCTCTATAGGAAGGAGTCCACTTCTAACATCCTTTTTGCGATACAGCTTCGATTTGCGGTCCAGCGTATCAAAAATGTTCTCGAACTCGCCCAAGGTCTCGGAAGGGCCAAGGAAGAGAAATCTGCCCGGTTTCAACGCATAGTGGAAGAGGGGGATGAGTTTCTTCTGCAGTTCTCGGTCCATATAGATCATCACGTTGCGACAACTGAGCAGGTCAAGTTTGGAGAACGGCGGGTCTTTGATAATGTCCTGCTCGGAAAAAACTATCATGTCACGGATACCTTTATTAATGCGGTAGTTGCCGCTTGAATCCTGGGTAAAGAAGCGCGCCAGCCTTTCCGGTGAAATATTGATAGAGATGTTAGAGGGATAGGTGCCGCTGCGGGCATTTTCGATGGCTCGCCTGTCAATATCGGTTGCGAAGATTTGTACCTTGAAAATTTGCTTCAACAATTCCATCTGCTCCTGTAACAGGATGCCGATGGAATAGGCCTCCTCACCTGTTGAGCAGCCGGCCACCCAGATCCGCATCGCTGAGTCTGGGTGCTTGCCGGTAAAGAGATTCGGGATGACTTTTTTCTGGAGTTCCTCGAACGCTGTGGGATTGCGGAAGAAACTGGTGACGCCGATTAAGAAGTCGTGAAAGAGCGCCTCCACCTCGGCAGGTTTTTTCTCTAAATGAAGCACATACTCGTCCACGCTATTGACATTCTGGATGGCCATGCGCCGCTCGATGCGGCGGGAGATAGTGTTCGGCTTATAATGGGAAAAGTCGTGACCGGTCTGGGTGCGCAGCAGGTTGAATATTTTTTTCATCGCGCCTTCGGCCCTGGGGATCACGTGGGGTCTTTTTTCAAAAGCTTGGGTGACATAGGCAATGAGCTGGGCAGGCATCTCGGCCGGCGTAAGGACGTAGTCTGCCAGACCTGTGGTAATGGCGCTGCTCGGCATGCCGTCGTACTCGCTGGATTCGGGGCTCTGCACCATCACCATACCGCCCTCAGCCTTGATCGCCCTCACCCCCATTGTGCCGTCGCTGCCGGTACCCGAGAGTACGATACCGATGGCCAGCTCTTGCTTGCTCTGAGCTAGGGATCTTAAGAATAAATCAATCGGCAGGCGATGGCCGCGCGGCTCGGCCGGTTCCAGCAACTGCAGCGTGCCATACTCAAGAACCAAGTCATGGTTAGGCGGGATAACGTAGACGCAGTCAGGCTGGACAACCATCCCGTCCTTGATCTCGTAAACCGGCATCTGTGTATAGCGCCCGATCAGGTCGGTGAGGATGCTCTTGTGGTTCGGGTCCAGGTGCTGCACGAGGACAAAGGCCATGCCGGTCCCGGTTCTGTTGGGCATAGCTGAAAAGAATTTTTCGAACGCAGCCAGCCCACCAGCCGATGCGCCGATGCCCACGATGGGTAAGTCCTGTTTTGGGGATTGATTCAAGTCCGTATCTGAAGCAAGAGGTTTACTTAGGGGTTTTTCTTCTGTAGTAGGCAGCTGCTCCCCTCCAGGTGTCGGTTCCTCTTTTGCTACTTGCGTTTTCTCTTTGTCCGTGGTTTTCTTTGTGGCCATACCTTCGCATCCTTTCATGCCTAAATCTAAGTCATTCTACTGCTCTTTATATGTGTACTCGATGATGGAAGTCGCTGCCAAGTTTACGTACATAATTCTACTCTTGGGTTTGGACTTATAACGACAGACGAAATCCAGGGGGTTTTCCGCCAGATGGTGTTATTTATTTAAGTGTTAAAATCTCTGTTAAAATATATTTCTATGTTAATATTTTATCAACTACTTAATTGTGAAAAATACATATTGTAATAACAGTACAAAGAACCAAGAGACAATATCTTTAATCGAATTTGGTAGTTCATCAATAATAACTTACTGTTTTTCCTGGACACTCAAATACTTGCATTCTAAGTAGTGGGTGTGAATTATTGATCAAATCTGAAAAGTCAGGTACATTTGCTATGTATGGCAGATTTGAAAGCCAGTCGTATGCATACGGTTTTTTGTAAGAAGCATTTTCATGATGAGATCGTCGATATTTCTGGGTCAGCAAATTACAGCGATGAGTCTCTGAAGAACAATTGCTTGTCAGATAAGTTGGTAGACACAGCCTTCACAATTCCTTAATCATCAGCGAAACATATACCATGGCTTGACTGATTTGACTGATTTGACTGACTTGACTGATATATGTGAGAGAGTTCCTTGTGCCTCTTCATTTGTGATTGCGTGGGAGAAAAGCCAGTATTGTGTGCAAGTACTAAGAAAAAAGGTTTTTAGAGGGGTTGATTAGTATTTCATACGTTATTTAGGGTTTCATTTTAAATTAAAAGTTTAGAAACGCTTATTTTATTAATTAATTGTTGTAAGCCACATTTATTATAAGTATGTTTTTATTTAATCCAGCTAATGTTTGAATTATCAATTAGGGGATAGCCGGCAAGACAATAAAAACAATCTTTTCTAAAGATGAAAGGTCGAGTGGAAATTGCAGGCGCAAAGATGTTACGTGAGTTTAAGTAAGTTGGTTTCAAGGGTCGAATTCTTGACTATAAATCAAAAATCACGAGACTTTCTATTATTTAAAGTAAATTTTGGCGATCCCAGAAGATATTAAAAAGTCTCAAAATCACAGATAATAAAACAGAAACCACAGATAATAAAACAGAAACCACAGATAATAAAACAAAATCTTTTCACGGGTTCAAAATAACTTTATTCAGTTAAACAAGATTAGGAGTATGATTTATGAGAAACAAAAAGTTTGATAGATTAAAAAAAACTATTGCTATTTTGCTCGTACTTTGTTTTGCATTGTCAGTGTCGGTTGCATCAGCAAGTGCAGCTGACAATAGAAATTGTGGGGAGAACGAATACGGCTACAAAGACGGCTACAACAAAGGCTATGAAGATGGCAAAATACGGGGCCAAAAAGACTGCGAGCAATACGGCAGCAAGGATTCTCTTTCGAAAATTCCTTCTCCTCCCGACAAATATGGCTGGACCAAATACTACAGAGATAATTACAAGTGCGGCTACGAAAAAGGATTCATCGGCAGCTACAATCAAATTAGATATAATTGCTTAAAATTGCTCCTCGCTATTTCGAGTAGGTAATTCAGTCGTTTCTTAATGTTGGTGTGATATATAAACTATTTAAAATGAGTTGTTGTGATTACCGCATTCAGAGTCGAAGTTTATCTCTTTGGTATCGTTGCTTTCCTATTGGGAAATTATTTTCGATCCACACAAAACAGCGAATAGCTCTTTAAATAAGGGAAAGAAAGCCTTGAAGCTAAAATTAGAATATTTTATCACTCGACGGCCCAAAATAACTAAAGTAGGGGATTTTGCCTAAAAAATTCTATTTTAGTGATCATGTTTGCGAATTCTTTCCTGAGTTTTCATAAAAGAGCATTTTATTTAGATTTTTTTGATCTTTCCTGTATTTATTTCATCAATTTATAAAATATAAATAAATAATAAACGAAATATTTATCTATCATTATAATCTTACTTAATTGTGAACAGCACCGTGGCCAATTTGATATTATTTAATGTAAAAGTGCGAATGAATGTGTTTGGTTAATTAAATTAACTCGTAAATTGACACTAAGCTCTGTTAAGCTTTGTGGACTGCAGTTTTTGTAATAAATATAAATATTTTATTATAAAAACCCTACATAATATTAAAAATCCAGACTTGAATGGATTTTAGTAAACTCAATAATAAACAGTACATGTCAAGTGGGGAATAAAGCACATGTCAAGTGGGGAATAAATAGTACATTTCAAATGGGGAATAAATAGTACATTTCAAATGGGGAATAAATAGTACATTTCAAGTGGGGAATAAATAGTACATTTCAAATGGGGAATAAATAGTACATTTCAAATGGGGAATAAATAGTACATTTCAAGTGGGGAATAAATAGTACATTTCAAATGGGGAATAAATAGTACATTTCAAATGGGGAATAAATAGTACATTTCAAATGGGGAATAAATAGTACATTTCAAATGGGGAATAAATAGTACATTTCAAATGGGGAATAAATAGTACATTTCAAATGGGGAATAAATAGTACATTTCAAATGGGGAATAAATAGTACATTTCAAATGGGGAATAAATAGTACATTTCAAATGGGGAATAAATAGTACATTTCAAATGGGGAATAAATAGTACATTTCAAATGGGGATTGGAATAAGTTATAAAAAATGGAAGAGTTAACAAGCATTAAGAAGAGCTCAGTGAGCCTTCTTCATAATTATTTATTTGATCTTATCATGAGCAATTTTGAAACGCGCTCGTTAATAACAAAATCCAAATTGGGTCATGGGGGCGAGCCGTTGATAAAATCTGAAAAAACGAACATCTCCTATGTTCGGAAAAATGCAGATGGATTTTATGCTCACAATTTTTAGTAGCTGATCTACACAACCTCAACTTATAATGCTGGATTTGCTGGTAGAGATGAATCTGAGGTTCTACGTTATTTGCACTGCTGTTTTACTTGCCTTAGGGGTACCTGTTGTACCCACTTTAGGGGTACCTTTCTTAGCAGGTAGCAATGTCACTGCAACAGTACATGGTGCAACATATGCATGGGATACCCTTGAACCCCTAAACGATACTGTGATTAATATCAATTCCAATCCCACTCAATCAATAGTAGCAAAAAAAGGCACCTATTCCATTGAATTAGTGCCCGGGGACTATACTATTACAGCCAGGTGTTACCAGAACAACACCACAACTTATTCAAAAGAAGCAACTTTAAAAATTGAAGGCGAAGGAAATTACGTGTTCGATCTCCTTCTCTATCCCGTCTCCGAAAATCCGGTAACAGAAACAATCGCAGATAAAACAAATAATCTCAATGGTCCTAATCCCACCGAACAAACCAGGACTGACTATTCTACTACAAGGTACTTGCTAATAGCCCTTATGCTTTTTCTTCTGCTCGGCGGAAGCTATAAACTTTCCAGAAAGCACAAAAAGATGGGAAAAAGCAGGTTTCAGGAAGGAACGTTCAATGTACCCGGACTTCTGGTAAAAGTCCTTGGTAAAAGCGTTGGTTCCGGAGTGGGCCCGGAGTTCGGAAACATTGGAAAAACGGTCTCTGTAACAGAGCCAATAATAGAATCTGCAGATAATTCCAAAATTGAAACTGCTGCTCTAAATAAACTTCCTATTTCTACAGATCTGCGTGAAGTCCTGGACCTTATTCGGAGCCATAAGGGTAGGATTACCCAAAAAGATCTGCGTAGCAGGTTAAAGCATTCTGAAGTAAAAGTCAGTCTCATGCTTTCGGAACTGGAAAAGAGAGGACTGATTAAGAAGTTCAAGAGCGGGCGTGAGAACATTGTGATTCTAATAGATGAGAAACGCTAAATCATGTGACTCAATATTTTTGCTCTACATTAACTACCTCAAAATCAATCTCTATTCAACACATAAATTAAGTACGCTTTTAAACACCATAATTCAAACTTGATACCCATTGAAAAGACCGAAGGGCAGGAAAACACGAAAAACCCTAAATAAATGTGCCCGCACTTTCCTTCTTCATGTTTTCAGTGCTTTCAGTGGTTTATTATTTTGTGTGGTCACTTTTCAACCGGGTAGTTATTTTCAACCCACAAAAAACAGCGAAGAGCCCTTTTTTGTTTGTGTAAATATTCCCTGCGTTGATCATAAATCAGATTAAAATCATTGCACCCAGCTGAAAGCAAAGAGATATGTTAGTGCTGCTGCTCTCGGGTAACGAAAATGTTTAAACAGAGAATTCTCATTCACAGATGCTCCCCATTAAGCAGTTGTATTTTGAGAAACCTGTACTTTGGTTAATCGGTTAATATTACTCCGAGGAAACCTGAATAGTATAATGATTGCTCTTATTCCTCACCCAAGCATGTTGTAACTCGCGGGTTGAGGAAACAAAAATAGAACTCAAGCAGCATAGAAAAGTCAAGTATTGATAATTCATCCAGTAAGTTATGGGTCACCCATTCCTAAGGAACAAAAAGAGAAGCTAGAATGAATGAAAAGCAGGCAAGGGTTCACTTCATACCTGCCTGAATGCGTGGTATTCGTGACCCTCAACGCTCCCTGAGTAGTAAAGAACCATTACCTCTTTAGTCCAGAAGAGGTTATGGCAAACATCATTGGTTTACGTATGCCAGCCCTTACCGTCTGCTTCCGCAGTGGTTGCTTCCGCAGTGGTCGTCATAATCGTTGTACCAGTTTCCGTAGTTGTGATGCCATTTGTTATACTTGCCGAACCAGCTATTATATTGCTGCAGCCATTTCATGTACATTATGTACCATTTCTTATAGTCATTGCCGTGTCTTTTATTTTTGTTCCACCTACTCTTCTCGCCATCCCATTTTCTCTTCTGGTTGTTCCAGTTTCTACTCTCACGGTCCCATCTTTTGTTCTCACTGCCCCATTTTCCAGCTCCTAAGTGACCGGCTCTAACGTTTCCAGCTCCTACGTGACCGGCTCCAACGTTTCCAGCTCCAACGTTTCCAGCTCCTACGTTTCCAGCTCCTGCATTACCGGCTCCAACGTTACCAGCTCCAACGTTTCCAGCTCCTACGTTTCCAGCTCCAGCATTTCCTGCTCCAGCATTTCCAACTCCAGCATTTCCAACTCCAACGTTTCCTGCTCCAACGTTTCCAGGCCCAATGTTTCCAGGTCCGTAGGGATCTGCGCTTACCGATGCAACTGTCACTGACAGCACAAAACAAACTGCCAGCAAAATACCTATTGCCTTTTTCATTTTCAACATATAATCTACTCCCTGAATTTATTCAACCCCACTATTAATACTAATAGATCTACACCGATAGGTCTTCCAGATTTGTTTCTGAAACCATCAGTTTTGTTCTTTAAGTTGTCTTCCCGGCTATCTGCCAGTTGAGAGGGAATTTACTCATCCTATTCGTCTTGCCGACTATCTACGGCTTGACAATTATAAAATTAGCCAGATAAAATATAAACATACTTGTCACAAAAGATGGCTTAAAGCGGTTTAATTAATAAAATAAGAGTTTAGAAAGGTTTAATTTAAAAAATAAGTATTTCTAAACTTTTAAAACGATCTATATCCAGAAATAACGCATATAATACTTATAAAACACCTTAAACTCAAGTTTTGAGAGTGAGTTACTGAAAAATCTTAGGCATAAAAATCTCTCTACATTTTTCCAGAACAGAGGGGATGTGCTTGTTTTTTCAAATTTGATCAATAATTCACCCAATATCGTATCTTCTGAGCATTCTCCATTGGTCATCGGTTAACGAATTTTCTTGCCTGAAACGTAAGTTTATTATAAGGCAGAAAGAGTCTAAACGGATTTATTTCATGAAATAAGTTTTTTTAAACTTTTTATTGCGTATATGGCTGTAAATAAGTCTTAAATCAGCATAAAAAACCACGAGGGTCATTTATTTTTGAAAAAAAGTAATATATTCATTTATTAGAGATTTCAAGGCACAAGCATAAAAAAACCGCTATTACAATTTTTGGAGGTATAGGACTTACGCAGTTTAGCTGAGAAACCAGCATCATGCGACTCAAAACTATCTAATCAATCTTTGGTGAGCTGTTGGGTGCGGTAAGGTTCAGAACTTCAGCCCGGTTAAGCTTCTTAATGTCAGTACTTCGCTAATTTTCATTTCCGCATAAATGAGGCGATCGATACCATTATATATAATAAACATGCTTGTTAATGTCTATTTTGTCGTATAAGCCCGTATATCGCCCTAAAATGGAATTAAAGTCAAAAGAATTTATTGATGCCGTATTGCAATACTCACAGACCATGTAACCATCAAGATCAATGGTTCTCTTAAAAATGAAGACGTTTTTCGTACCGTTGTGAGTATGGCAGTCAACAGGAATTCTGTTCACTCTGTCACAACACAGTATCAGGGAGTTGCGGTGAAACATCTTTGCTATACCATTTTCAAGATATTTCCACTGTGCATTTGGTGGATTGATCAGGGTGTTGCGGTGAAACATCTTTGCTATACCATCTTAGGAAACTAAACATGGAAGAAATGATCAAATCTAATGAAAAAATTCTCCTTCAAGAACTAATAAGAACCCTAAAAACAGGTAAGAGCATGAATTCACCGCCGATAAAACTAACGATCCTTATTATGGAAAAAAAGATCAATCCAATGAGAAATATGTAATACGTGGACAGGCTAAAAAGTCAACAAACTCTTTTTACTCATACATCTCTCTACATCACTAACAAGAACGAATGGCTTACTGTATCTGTTTTCCTGTAGAACAGAAAAAAACAAAGGTTGAATACCTCTCTCATTTTATCGACCTCATCAAAAAACTGAACTTTAAAATTAAGGTTCTCTGCTTGGATCGAGAGTTTTATTGCACGGACATGTTTGAATTTTTGCAAAATAATAATGTTCTGCACATAGTTCGAGTTATTAAGATAGGAGAACAGATGAAGCAGATCCTGAAGGGGAGTAAGTCAAGGTGTGAACAATATGTTATGCAGGGCTCCAGGAAAAAGATTCTTTTGGATATCGTCATTGATGTCAAGTATTTGAAAGGCAAAAGAGAAAAACGGGGATGTGAGAATCTTGGTTTTGTGGTTTTTGGAGTCAAGTGGTCTCCAAGAAAGGTCAGTACGATTTACAGAAGAAGATTTGCGATTGAATCATCATACCGGATGAGGGATGTGGTTAAACCAAAGACCTCATCTAAAAATGCTAATATCAGGTACTTTTATACGCTGATATCTTTCATGCTAAAAAATATATGGCTATACATTCAGAAAAAACATTTTACAGTCGTCAAAAGAGATCCGCAAGTCATAGATGAGGATAAGTTCAGATTTGACATGTTTGTACTTCTCATTGAGGAATGGCTGAGACGAAAGTTAAGGGTTAGGCTGACTGTAGAGTGTCTAAGGTAAAGGGATAGTGGGAAAAAGTGGAGGAGAGGTTTTTAGCGAAGTACTGAAATTGAATGTATGTTCTAGTCAAAAACATAAATAGCCGGAATTTTGAAACCAGCTCTTGATCAATTATTTTTCTATTAAACAGCTTTGGTTCTTTTTTATCTGGTCAGGCAATTTTCTGTCCTTTACAAATATTTTCTTCCCGTAGCCAATACATAACCCACATATTTTGAGGTTGATTTTTTTCGGAGGAGGATTTTTTTGCCTTCTCCCAGTCTTTTGAACCGATATCGAATCTTTCTGCTTAAAAGGGAGTACTTCACCATTTTCAAGATCAGGTCTATAAGGTACTTTACGAAGATCCAGGTCCCTCCCATCGCTTCTGCCATGTTTTTTATTTCTTGAAGGTGCTGAGAAGGTTTACACATTCTTACCTTAACATCTTTCAGGCCTGATCTTTCAAGTTCTTCTTTCCATTCTTCAGGTGACGACAAGGAAAACGGAAGCCCTGTTATTTCTATAAATTTTTTTTCGGCTTGAGCGATTTCTTCTGCGGCTTTAGCGGGAATTCCCTTTTCTCTATACATTTCGTTTATCCCCACATAAGCCCCCGGCTTCAGGACCCTTGAGAATTCTTTGAAGGCTCTTTCCCGGTCTAAAAACTGGGACACAAACTCTGTTATCACGGCATCGAAAGTCCCTGCTTTAAAGGGCAGGGCGTAAGTATCCCCTACTCTGAATTTCGCTTTATCTGAAACTCCCTGTCTTTTTGCCCTTTCTTTTGCTTCCTCAATCGAAAGTTCCGCAATATCAATTCCCACTACCTCACAGCCGATTTTTCTGGCGAGGTAGCAGGCAGAAAAACCGGTTCCACAACCGACCATCAGTATTTTTTTTGTTGAGTCAATCTGGCATAACTCAGCAAGTTTTTTGGAAGAGGTGAGACCGCCTATATGATAATAGAGTACTCCAAGGTAGCTCATAAAATCGTAATAGCCCAGAGCTTCGGCTTCTTTAACTGAAAATCTCTTTTTTGTGGAAGGTACTTTCTTTTCGGTTTGCTCTTCTGAACTCTTCGGATTTTCAGACATGCTCTTTAACTCCAAGTATTTTTTCACCATAGGAGCGTTTTTCCTCTATATATTCTTCCAGTTTGTTGAGGATCTATGGATTATTTTTTCTGCTGAATATGAAGCAATGAGTGAATTTATGGAAAACTTTGCTGGCATTGTATGCATTGTTTATCTGATTGCCTATGCACCGCGCTTTGCGATTGAAATGAATATAGTCATCACCGGAAATAGTTACACTATTTAAATCTGGTTCTACACGGAAAACACCGAAATGAAAGTAATAAGGGCATAGTTATAATTGAAAGACTGATTTACAAAATTACAGTTTTTTTCCACGTTTTCCGCGCTTTCCGTGGTTAAAGAGTATAAAGTGTGTTTTTCTCATGACCATCGGTGTTTTCCGTGCCCAACTCTACATTTAGATTAGTGAAGATATTTTGGTATTTAAATATAATTGGCTCGGAGTTAACTATTTTTGCAGTTTAGTCACTTTGCGGCAACAACAATAAAAACAAAACACCCACGGTCAAAATTAATTTTAAGATATAAGTTCAATTAAGAGACGGGTTTATTCCTAATGACTCAGCCGCTTTCTTCAGATGAACTATTCCTGAATTTCTTAATGCTGCAGCCTTTTGAAAATTCTCAAATCCACTGCTGCCTCTTTTCGCTTCATTTGCCCCCTTTAGCAGAAAGTGACCTGCAGAGTTGTAGTCCTGAAGAGCCATCCTCCATTCTTTCTGCGGTTCCTGGAGCTTGGGGGATACTTTATATTGATCGTTTTCCTCGATGGCCTTCTGTGTATCGTTAATTATGTACTGTGCATTTATAGCGAGCGCGGCGTAATCAGAATTGTTTGCAGCACTGGATACATTGTCAAAATCAGTTTTAAGTACCGTCAAATGTTTCTGAACATTAGCTCCCCATTGAATGTCCTGATAGGCGGACGCGAGGGTCGACTGTGGCGAATTTGCCTGAGACTGAGAAGTAGTTTTATTGCTGTTTGATCCAGTAAAAACCCCGACAAAAATTGCGGCTAGCAAAAAAAACAGTATTATATATATGTATTTTTTCAAACAGGCACCTCTAAATTTTCACTAAGCAGTGACGGAATTTCAATTCCACCTTAATTATATAGATTACTACAAATAATGAAACTAATTTGAAATTATAGTATAAAAATAGGTCATATAAATAATTTTATTGCAAAATGTAAATCTTTTATTGCAAAATCGAGCCAAAAAGCTAATTTTGCAGCAACGCCGATTTATGATATCAACCATTCACTGAAGGCAAACGTACCCAGAGATATAGGGTTAACTCGGACTCAAACCTTTTTTCAGCTTTTTCGCTCTTTTTACAACCAGAAAAATGTCAACAGTTAAAATTAACTTTAGACATAGTTCACTTGCATAATAAAATTACTAAAAAAATGGACTTTAAAAAAAATGGACTTTAAGAGAGCTGTTAAATCATAGGTTTATCAAAAATATCAACTACGAGGAGCAAATCCTCTTTAAATCCTCATTTTACGAGGATGGTGCTTGAAACATAATCCGCAATTCTGCGGCGTTTCCAAGCGGATTTCCAGGCAAATTCTCAACGGTTTCATACATGCCCCGAGGCTGCATTCCGCAGGCAGGTTTCCCAGTCATCCGGATGCTCTACGTTTTCACACTGCCATTCAAATTCACGCCTTGCAAGCTTGATAGTTTCGCGTGCCTTCTTGAGTGGGATTAACTCTGTATATTCATCACGCACATTTAGGCAGCTTACAACATCAATTATAAAGTCCTCCAAGCTCTCTGATGGTATTGGTTCGTGCTCTGCATGTATTTCTGTACATTTAGCGAGATATTCTGCAAGTACTTTGATCAGTTTCTCATCACGCATGATTCTTACTCCTTTGTACGATAAGCGGGTAATCCACTTCGTCACACTGGACTTTAAATTTTAGATGATCACAATAGTTATAAGTTTAAAAAAATGCAGACATATCCTTCAGAACTTAGCCCAGGATATCTTTCAATCCTTATTTTCCAAGGATGGCGCCTGAAATAGCTATTAAAATATGTCCTTTTTGAGGCTTAAAGGTTTCTAAATGATTTTATTTGAGGAGGACTTTTAGGGTATGATGCCAGCCAGGAATTTATAAGGGTCTTCACGGGATTTTTTTCTATTACTGCGATTCCAAAGTATATTCACAATTCTGGACTTTTGAACCCATTATTTGATTACGAATTCTCCAGCCAGGACTTACCGCTACATAACTAAGGCATCTTTTCATACTCTACTCAACTATTTTCATAAAAAGCTCTATCTATTAATTTGGCTCTTCGCTATTCCTTATGGATAAGATGCTTTTTCAATTTACCCGCATTGGTTTTTGTGATGATATCCACACGAAACAGCGGAGAGCCATTAATTTGCAAAATAGTTCAGGGTATCAAAAAATGATTTGTTTTTAAGGTTTAATGAGCCTTATTTACTAGATTAAATATGCTTATATTAATACCCCAATAAAAGTACAGATTGAAAATAGATTATTTGCTATTTAAAGGATTGAAGACCTTTATTTTTAGTTTTAAATTCTTATTTTCACTTTATTGCTATTTTTAAAAGCTGAATAATCTTTATTTTTAATATAGAATCTATAAAGTGAATTTTGCTGGAAGGCCTCAGCTTATATATTTACTACAAAAAATAAGTATTGGAACCTTAATTCATACAGTGGTTTAGGAGGATCCTTTCAGAGTAACATCCTCTTTTCTTTCCACCTTAATTTCCTTTTTCCCTTTATACTCCGAGATGGTGCCTGTTACGCTAATGAAATCTCCTTTCTGGATTGACATGTTAAGGGCTTCAGCACCTGCCGTTTTAGGGACAAAAACACTCAAGACTTCGGAATTGCAGTCTACCTGTAACATCAGATGCTCCCCTTTATGGGTAAAGCTTTTACTCAGAACTTCAGCTTCAAGAGACACTCTCTCCCCTGAGGCGGATTCCTGGGTATACTGCCTTGCTCCTCCTGAATCTTGTCCGGCACCTGCAAGTTCGGATCCAAAGCACAGATATGCTGTCAAAAGAGATGATAATGTCACAAATAATAATACCACCACGACTTTCTCTTCCTTTTCCATATTTTATCACCTATTTTGCAGGTTCTGGAATCAGCTTGTAATCGAAACAATTTTTATTTCGAGGATCAGAGTTTTGCCTGCAAGCTCGTGGTTAAAGTCCAGAGTAGCAGAAGTTTCGGTGGAACGGAGCACTTTAACTTCCCTCCCACCAGGTGTTATGATTATTTCCCCTGTTTTAGGGGGAACCTGGAGTTCTAGCCTTGAAAGGGGAATATCCTGAACAAGATACTTCTTATATTCCCCGTAGGCATCTTCAGGTAAGATTTTAAGGATTTTTTCCTCTCCTTCTTTCATCCCCAGAACTTCCCTATCAATACCTTTTACAACCTGACCCGTGTCAGCCCTGAAAAATAGAGGTGTATATTTTTTTTCTTTGTCATATATTCCTGATTCAATGGCTTTTTCCTTTAATGTAGTGTCGAATAATGTTCCGTCCTCAAACCTTCCCGTATAATCAATAAGAAGGTAATCTCCCTTTTTCGCAGTATGGGAATCTTCAGTCATCTCTTCCTCCTGCGCATTCTCCTTTCAGCACTTTGAGCTTCTGAAAATATTCCAAGGTGCCGAAAGGATGCACAACTTTTGAAGAAAAATTATTAAGTCTTGATTTGTTTTCAAGGATTTAAATTTTTTCTATAGAAACAAGCTTTATATCGAAAATCAGGGTCTTGCCTGCAAGCTCGTGGTTGGCATCAAGAGTAACATGCGTATTATTCACAGCAATTACTTTATACTGACGTCCGTATGTATCTCCGATTATTTGTCCTGCTTTTGGAGGTTCCGTACTATTCAACACTTCAATGGGAACCGCCTGAACCATGGCTTTGTCATATCCTCCGTAAGCTTTCTCTGGAGAAATCGTGAGGGTCTTTTCTTCCCCTACTTTCATTCCGATTACGCCTTCGTCAAAGCCCTTTATCATCTGGCCTGCACCGACTACAAAAGTTATAGGGGCATAAGTCCTTCCATTAACGTATGTGCCTGCCTGCTTTGCAACTTCTTCTCTCGAGGTGTCAAAAACCGTGCCATTTTCTAACTTTCCAGTGTAATCCACCTTGACAGTATCCCCGGCTTTTACTATTCTGCTTTCTCCTGCCCCTCCTTTGCTTCCGTTATCCACACACCCGCTTCCGAGGATTATGCTCCCCAGGAGCAGTATTGATATAAAAAGAATTGAACCCTTCGAGGCATTCACTCCTTTCATTCCTCCACAGAAACTACTTTGATATCGAATATGAGTGTCTTGCCTGCGAGCTCGTGGTTGAAATCTACAATAAAGGTTTTCTCACCCACTTCTGTGACAAATCCGCTGAGACCAGTTTCCGTAGCCAGCTGCATCCCAACTTCCGGAGCAAAATTAACAGCTTCAACTGGCAGTTCTCTTGATAGCTCTTGAATGTATTCGCCATACGCTTCGTCGGGTGGGATTTTAAGAGTCTTTTCCTCTCCTACCTTCATCCCGACAACTCCCTCGTCAAAGCCTTTTATCATCTGGCCTGCGCCCACAGTAAATGTCAAAGGCTCATAGTCTCTCATCTGGTTGTATATTCCTGCCTCAACAGCTGCTTCCTTTACGGAGGTGTCGAAAACGGTGCCGTCTTCAAGTTTTCCTACATAATCAACGGAAATGGTATCTCCATTATCAACTTTTTTGCTGGAATCTTTTATTATGTCCTCAGTCATAAAAATCAATAAGACAAATGAAAACATGTTAGATAAACGTGCTGATAAAAACAGCGTCAGAACCGATTGAATAAGGATTTCAGGAATCAAGAAATTCAGAAATCCTTAAAACTTTATTTTTTAATATTCGATTTGCGATCCAGACTCTTTCAGTTCTTTTTGATACTCAAAATATGAGTAAACAACTGTGAACCCTACAACAAAGAGCGCAGGCACGACAATAAAAAAAACTGCAAGTTTAGAGAAAAAGGTTCCGAGGATAGCAACTGCCCCTGCAATCTTGAACAGTTTCCCTCCAAGACGGTTAGTTTTCTTCCATACTCTATCACTGCTCAGGGTCCAGGGAGTTCTGATGCCTATAAACCAGTTCCTGTCCGCATTTTCCATAAGGATTCCTATATAGTAAAACAGCAGTCCCGTTCCTGCAGGAAGTACTGTGTTCGGGCTAATCCGGATTCCTATGTTCCAGAGCAGGATCTGGAGATGGACGGCAACCATAAAAGAAATAAAAAGAATTATAAACCCATCGTAATACTTCCTGAATTTTTCGATGTTTTCCTTCTTTGGGTCAATTCTGGGGATCACCAGGAATAAAATTGCAATGCCCGTAATAACTACCGGCGTGAAAAAGAGCCCCCAGAGCTTTGATATATAGCCGTTTACTTCTCCTTGAGTATTCCAGTGAGTAGCCATCTGCTCCGGCACTAGTGGATAAAAATAAATCGAAAGAATGAAGGAAAGAATAACCAGGCCTGTAACTGCCAAGGTGGTTTTTCGCATGTAACTCATTAAGACATTTCAATTATATAAAAATGTGGAGACTTAAAGGCGTGTGTTTTAAGGTTTCTCCAGGGATCTGGCAGGCTTAAAAGACTGGAAAGATCTGTGCTCTTCAAATTTCCCGGGGTTCTTAACCTGCGTATTAAATATGTTATTCCGACCTCATCCTGATTCCCCAAACTAGTGCCGCAATTCCACCTATAGTGAGGAATACACCATATATCCAGGGCAAGACAACAGCACCTGCAAATGGATTAACCAGTAAGAGTATGCCAAGCGCTATTGTCAGAATCCCAAGGATGGCCGTTCCCAGTCCTCCCCCTTTAAATGCCCAGGCGAGTCTTAATGCACCGTAAACGATACTCAATATTCCCAGTAAAGCGACAAAAAGTGCCAGAACGGCAAAAGGAATGAAGGGATACACAAACACAATAACTCCAATAAGGATCCCCATCAAACCTGAGAGCAGCTTCCACCCCATGTTCTCTCTATCCACCAGCAATGACAGGATTGAAAGAATTCCTCCCAGAAACCAAAAAATTCCCAGTATCTGCACCAGCGTTATAGTAGTTCCTACCGGTTCAAATAGCAGAAATAAACCCAATATAATTGTAATAATTCCCTCTAGTACAACTACCCACCAGGGGACCTGCAGTCCCTCATATCCCATTCGGCTGTATTCTGCAGTTACCTGTTCCATAAATTACCTCCATAATTTCTTTCAGTAACATATTTCGATAACGCATGCCGCCCTGATAAAAAAGTACAGGTATCGAAAAGACCTATTTTATCTGAATTACGAAGTTTCTCATCCTCAGGCAGCTGTACGCAAGCAGACCAGGAGCCAAAGGGACCAAGGAAAAGGGACTGACCATGCTATAGAAGCTAACTCTGCTACAGAGGATGACCATGCTATAGAAGCTTAGGCTAAGGCTAGCTATTTTATGCAGGCTTGCTGCGCAATACAGACGGCATTCAAGGCCCCAGAGTTGTGCACATGGAAGCCAGGCCGTCTTTTCCACTCCATGAAAGACGACCGGCTATTCTGCACACCGTAACTCAGATTTGAGTGATAATCTCAGGACTCAGTTCCAAAATCCAGTGATAAAAGTAAGTGTAACACCATTACATAAAATTTATAATTCTATATTTATGTAAT
>MDTP02000016.1 GCA_001714685.2 Methanosarcina sp. Ant1
TTCAAACTTTTGAGTAAATATCCAAAAACGATAGCAAGAAAAATGTTATTTTCTTGAGGACATCTGCGGAATGTCGGTTGAACTGAATAACCCCACTATTAAAACCTTTAGAGGTCCAAAATGTGAATTAAAACCACTATTTTCATTGGCTTGATTTTGTACCTCAAGTGCGTAAGTCCTATGAGTGCAACAATATAATGTTTGAACAAATTTTGTTTGGAAAACCTATTCAAGATCGATGTTTATCTATCAGTGTGGTCACTTTTCAACCAGGTAATTAGTTCCAACCCACACACAAAACAGCGAAGAGCCATTATTCCAACGAGTATGTAGGAAGGATCTTGAAGCTTAAGATAGAAACTTCCTTTATCTGGGGGTAAGGAAGTTTCAGTGAAGTCTCAAGCTGAAATTTGTGAGAGCCCCAGGGATCTTAGATAAGAATAATTAATCAGTTTTTAGAAAAAATTATTGCATGAAAATATAGCAAAATTGAAGGAAAATTAAAAAATAATTTGTGAAAGGCAAGTTTTTGTTTATTATTAGGCTTTTTAAAGTTTATTTTGGGTATCATAAAAACAGGAAATCCTGAGTACTATCTAACTAATGTTAGCTTGATAAGATAAATATTTATAGTAAGTATAACGTAGTTATATCAAAGTAAAAACGTAAAAGAACTTTACAGTGGGGAAAAGAGAAACATGAAAATTCGAGTAGTTAGTTCCAGAGAGGAAATCTTTACACTAAACCCTAATGAACGCATTGTACACCTGGCATTCAGGCCGTCGAACAAGGACATCTTTGGGCTGGTTGAAACCTGCCCGAAAATTGAGGTAATTCAGTTACCTAAATCTTACATGGCCACAGTTTCAAAGTCCATTGAAATGTTCCTTGAGATGCAGAGAATCCAGCTTCTCGAAGGAGATGTCTGGGGTCACAGGAAAGATATAAACGAATATTACAGTGTTCCATCCTCAGTAATCGAAAAAATAAAGGAAATGAAACTTGAAGGCAAATCCACCGAGGATATTGAAGCAAAGATCTCAAGGGAGAGCAAGCTCAACCCTGAGATGGTAGCTTATATAGTGACCAAAGAAGCTCCTGCCTGAATTCGCGCAGGATCAAACATGTCATTAGACGCTTTGCTGGAGATTAGACCGTACAGAAAGACGTTGAATCTTTCGAAAGTATGTGTTTTTATCTAATCTCCAGCTTAAACCTTGATACTTTTTGTGATTTTTTGGGGTCTGATTCCAGCCAACTTGTGCTGGAAATCAAAATTGCGCTGCACCCCACAGTAAGCAACGGGGTATGTTTGCGCCAGCGTTCTCGATATAATTTAATTTTCCTACTGCCCTGGACAGTTCCCATCCCCTTAGCAAGCTGCGCGGTATTCGACTGAAATAAGGCCAAAGTCCTCTGGGTATAATCTCCTGCAACTCACACAGAGCCTCTACACTTGTAGGATTTACGCACTTGAAATGCCGAAAAAGTAATATCGTTTAAAATACACTAATATCTCCATAGTTCCTCAAAAACGTACGAAGTTATTGATATAAACCCACCCAAATGTAGTGACATTGATTTATTAATTTTCTCATTGCGGCATCTAACGTTTTTAGCTGTACTGAAGCTGCTAGATGTTATCCATTCGTAGCTAATGCTCCTTCTCATGATGCTTTCACTCGTTGCCTTCAAAGGCAACCTCCAGACACAGAAGCACTATGGGATGAAGTAAAAAATCATGTCAAGACTAAAGAAGGCTTTCTAATTGTTGACGATTCAACATTAGATAAACGATACGCAAAAGAAATGGCTTTTGTTCGTCGTATGTGGAGTGGAAAACATCATCGTACTGTAAAGGGGATAGGTCTGGTTACCTTAGTTTGGACAGACGGTACAACAGTTATACCTATTGATTTTAGGATTTATAACATAGATGAAGACGACAAAACAAAGAATGACCATTCGGTGAATTATTGCGAGATAGTTTGAGTATATTAATCCAGTGAGTTACGTTTTGCACAGATTTTTTATTCTGCACGTTTAAATCGAAGACTAAATCTAAAAAATTAAGGTTAAATGAAGATAGTGTTAATTAAAACGGGAATTTCTGGTACACATTCGAGAGATTTATCTTCATCAGAATCAGTCACTTTTTTTGGATAACGTCCATCTTAAAAACAGATAAGATTATATAAAAGTGAGATATATTATAATTTGAAAAATACATCATAAAGTATGTATTTTAAGTTTATGTGGGGGGAAAACGTATTAAAAAAACTGGAGTTCTTTTAGTTCTACTTTTAGCAGGGATGCTATTTGTTTCCGGTTTTGCGGAAAATACTCAGGGCAAAGAGGAAAGTGCCATTCCTGTAAAAGCAGAAAGTCCACTTTATATGAAATTTAACATGCAGATTTTTACATTCCTGACCGTATCTCTTTCGCTGGCTCTTCTTGGGGGCGTGTATACTTCAGGAGGCAAAAGAGAAGAGAGGAAAAATATAGTAGAAGCGACTGAGCATGAGTTTTCGAATATTATGGAAAATTCCGTGACACCCTGGAATCCCGAACCCAACAAGCCTTTGAATGATCCCACGGCCTATAATAGTCACCCTCAGGCGTCAGTAGTGATAGAAGACGTAACGATAGGCGATAGTGTGATATTTTCTCCCATGGCGTCTATCCGGGGCGACGAAAGAATGTCGATTTTCGTGGGAAATGAGGGCAATATCAAGGATGGGGTTGTACTTCATGCCGTTGAAACAATTAATGAGGAAGGTGACCCTGTGGAAAAGAACCTTGCTGATGTCAGCGGTAAAAAATATGCGGTCTATGTTGGAGAAAGGGTTTCTCTTGCAAATCAGTCAAATATCCACTACACAAACAAAGCCGTAGTAGATGTAAACGTCAACCTGGCAAAAGGGAACAACGCAGGTAATTATTCCGCGTACTCAAAATCAGTCTATAGATAATGATATTGTTCTATCCAGATCAAACAGTTCCCTATGCAATTTAATGTTCAGGAGTAAAATCGCAGCATCGAAGCGTAGCCAATTTCTTAAAGTTAAAGAATTTTTATTTACTTTTTTTGCCCGAAATTTGTCAGGAATTTCTTTCTTCTTTCCTCCGGGCAAAAGTTTTCTTTTGATTCCGTTTTTCTTGCTGAAATATTTTAATATTATATATATCCAATCTTTCTAAATCTTTGGCGTTTCAATTTATATGTATTGTCCTGTATTTCATTAAGGGTGCTTGATAAGGGCTGTATGTTCCATATGTTATTTCGGAGAGTATTTATATTTACAGAATTAATTTTTTAAGTCAAAGGTACTAATCAATAAATTAAAGTATAATTACTTGTCATTGTTGCTGTTCTTTGTGCTTTTTTCTCCGCCTCAGGGCAGAGTAGCGCTTTTTGACAAACATTCTCTCCAAAAACAGATAGGATTTTAAGACAAAGAGGGAAAAATAACTCCTTTAAAAGAAGAAGTAGGTGCAACCTCTATGAAGTTTAACAAACAGATCTTTACAATCCTGATTCTAGCTCTTTTAGTATCCCTTGCCGCGAGCGGGTGTGTCACCCAGGGAGAAAAGGAGACAAATGCGACAGAAGCGAATTCGGGTGAGTTTTCGAATATCATGAAAAATCCCGTAACGCCATGGAGTCCTGAGCCCACAACGCCTGTGATCGATCCCACTGCCTTTATTCATCCCCAGGCTGCAGTCATAGGAAGTGTGACAATCGGTGCTAATGTAATGGTTTCCCCCATGGCGTCTGTCCGGGGCGACGAAGGAATGCCTATTTTCGTAGGGAGCGATAGTAACATCCAGGATGGAGTTGTAATTCACGCCCTTGAGACAACTGATGAGGAAGGCAAGCCTGTCGAAAAGAACCTTGTTAATGTCAGCGGTAAAAATTATGCTGTCTATGTTGGGGAAAGGGTTTCTCTTGCACATCAGTCTCAGATCCACGGTCCGTCCTCCGTAGGTAATGATACATTTATTGGCATGCAAGCTTTCGTTTTCAAGTCAAAGGTAGGAAACAACTGCGTACTTGAGCCGAAATCAGCAGCAATTGGCGTAACCATTCCTGACGGTAAGTACATCTCTGCAGGTACGGTTATTACTTCCCAAGCAGAAGCCAATAAACTGCCAGACGTTTTCGACGGCTATGCATACCAGAAAACGAATGCAGCCGTAGTAGATGTAAATGTCAACCTGGCAAAAGGGTACAATAATGCAACTGCAGCTGCTTAATATCTCTGGGATCTCAAAGATTTAGATTTGTTCTCAGCATTTTATGGTTGAAATCAATCTAAAATCCAGAAAGATAAAAAGTCCCATTTAGTTTAATAATTCGGAGTATAATCGCAGCAGTAAAACGAAGCCAATTAAATTAAAAAACTTTTATTTAACCTTGTCTTTACCTGGAATCTCTTCTGTCTTTATTCCAGGTAAAACTTCTCTTTTGTTTGAATACCTCTTTCCTACTATGAACTAACAATTATTTTAAGGTGAATTTCTATTCCTAGGCGTTTTACCATAGTTCCCAAACTTTAAGCGCATTTGAGTAATTTTGCAAATATACTTTGTCAAAGAATCTCGATTCAGAAAACTTTTCAGGAATATTCCTTTTATCTTTATATCATTCATCCAGTCCTTTTCTTCCAAATATATAATTCGCAACTCTGAGAGCATCTTTTTCTCCCGTTTCTTTTTCGGGGGAGTCACTCAGCTTAACTACCGGGATGTCGTTAATGCTGTGCAGTTTTATAACCATGTTAAGAGGAGGGCTTTTTCTAAAGAAATCAGAGTTATTGGTAAGACTTGTGCCTATCCCGAAACTGCAGTTGATTCTGCCTTCACAGTATTTTTTTAGCCGAATTGCAGCGTCTGCGTCAAGAGCATCACTGAAAACGATTACTTTTTTCATGGGATCTACGCCCATTTTACTGTAATGTCCTATTACTCCATCAATAAAGTCATAGGGATCTCCGCTGTCGTGCCTTACACCGTCGTAGATTTTTGATAACTTCATGTCCATATCCTTAAAAAAGGCATCTGAACCGAAAGTGTCTGTAAGGGCAATTCCCAGGTCCCCTTTATAAACCTCTATCCAGTTTTCAAAAGCGAATCGATTTGCGTACCTGAGCCCTACAAGAGCAGACGTGCCCATGATCCATTCGTGTCCAACAGTCCCTATCGCTTTCAGGCCGTATTTCTTTGCAAAATACACGTTGCTTGTTCCTGTAAGGGTTTTTATCTGAATCAGATTTTTCATTACACTGTCATGGAGCTCGAAGCTTCTTCGCCTGCGGGTCCCGAATTCCGAAAAATAACAGTTATTTTCCTCAAGGGCTTTTCCGATTTCAAGGATCTTTTCCCCATAGGCAGCAAGTACCGATTCGGATGTGCAGCCATTTTTGGAGTTTCCTTTCCAATCTCTTTCAATGGTTGTAAAATAGAGTTCGGAAACTGCAGCCATAAGTACAATCTCCCAGAGAATTGTGCTGTGCCAGGGTCCTCTTATCCGGATGTCCAGATCTTTTTCTATGGTAAGGCAGACTTTTACTTCGTCTGGCTTGAAGCGGAAATTTTTAAGATACTCAAGATACATGGGTTTCAGGTAAGGGCAGTACTCAGAGAGCCAATAGTATTCTTCTTCTGTTAGCGTTAATTTTGATATATCTTCGTTTATGATTCTTTCCAGTTCTTCTACAAATTCTGTAGAAAAGCGCTGGTGTCCCCGGTTAATGAACCTGTATTCAGCCTCTGCTTTGGGAAAAAGTTCAAGCACTGCCAGTTGCATTGTAAATTTGTAAAGATCGTTATCGAGTATTGATTTTATCACTGAGAGTCTTCCTGTAACGTTTTAGCTTGCTTTGTAAGCAATATCCGTCGTTTTTCATTAAATTGACTTTTTCTCTTCATGCATATAGCCCCCTATATTTTTTAAAATTTTTGACATCCAGGGACAAATCAAGTTATCTTTATTAATTTCCGGAAAATCGGGCTTTTTTCTCTGACTTTTCCGCCAAGCAAGTAAAACTGCAGGAAAGGCAAATATAGCCGTCACATAAAATATTTACACCTTAAATATGCTTCTTTTACTAATAACAGATTCCGAAAGTGTGTAATAATTTATCTTTAGACTTGGTATAGAAGAAAGAATAAACCGCTGAAAGCGCGGAAAACGCAGAAAAAAATAGTGTATCGATTCCAAAATATGTCGAAATAGATTTTTTAAAACCACGGAAAGCACAGAAGACACGGAATTAAGATAGCAAGGGCGCAGTTCTTCCATGCTTTCCGTGTTTCCGTGTTGTAATGTTCAGATCAAATCATCTGTGTGAACCGCGTTTTCCGTGTTACATAACTTATAGTGACTTTAATGAGGTTGTCTTAAAATTCAAATCATTTCTACAATTGGAAAATGAGAAACGTTCACATTAAAATCTGATAGTAAATCTGTCCGAATTCAGGTGTATAGATCGACCTTTATGGAAGCACTTTATCCCAATTGTAGAATTGAGTTTAATTTTAAAACACGCTCTTAGGAGTTGGAACGAAATAACTTAAGGAATGCATTTTTTAATTCAAACGAAATCACGGAGCAGCGCGTGGAATCGTTTAAGTACAGTGTCAAAATTGAATCAAGTTATTTCGCAGCGGGTACTTAGATTAAAATCCTGCACTTCTACTCAGCCTATGTTCTTTTTTAATACCTCTTCAGTACAGTTTTTATCTACTTTTTTTGTGCAGTTTTTATCTACTTTTTTTGTGCAGTTTTCATCTGCTTTTCTTGTACAGTTTTCATCTGCTTTTCTTGTACAGTTTTCATCTGCTTCTTCTGTATTATTTTCATCTGCTTTTTTTGTGCAGTTTTCATCTGCTTTTTTTGTGCAGTTTTCATTTACTTCTTTTGTGCAGTTTTCATTTACTTCTTTTGTATAATTTTCATTTACTTCTTTTGTATAATTTTCATCTGCTTCTTCTGTATAGTTTTCATCTGCTTCTTCTGTATAGTTTTCATCTGCTTCTTCTGTATAGTTTTCATCTGCTTCTTCTGTATAGTTTTCATCTGCTTCTTCTGTATAGTTTTCATCTGCTTCTTCTGTATAGTTTTCATCTGCTTCTTCTGTATAGTTTTCATCTGCTTCTTCTGTATAGTTCTTATCTACTTCTGCTGTATAATTTTCATCTGCTTCTCCTGTATATTAGGTTATTGAGAAGAAGGAAAAGCCAGGCGTGTTAGATTTAAAATATATATAATTATTATCTTCTCCGACCTTTTCAGTGTAGAGAGGTTCCCAACTGTTATTATACCACTGAAGAGTTACCAAGGATTCGTTGACATCATTATTTCTAATCCACGCTTTTTCAACTTTGAACCCTACTAACCCATTTTTAAGGGAAGTGGGAAGTCCTGCTCCTTTATCTCCTACAAAGATATCAGTATACTGATATACTCTGCCGGTAGGGATTTCTGGAACAAAAACAGACATATCCTTGAGCACAACTGCAGATGTTGTTGTTTTCCTAAATGTCTTCAACGGATCAAATTCAATATATGTAATTAATGTGGCGTTCTCCACAAAATCGAATCTGACAGGATAACCACCCATAACATTCCTGGTGACAAGCTCCCTGGAATAGATATTGTTGGCTGGTTCAATGATATCGATACCCATCCAATAGAGATCCCTAACCACATCGAGATTTGAACTGCTAGAATCGTAAGTGTAACTTTCATCGTCAGCGAAGTACTGTTCAGAGTCGTTGTACCATTCGGAGTCGTTGTAGTCTAACTGTTCAGAGTCGTTGTAGTATAACTCTGCAGAGTCGTTGTAGTATAACTCCGCAGAGTCGCTGTTGTATAACTGTGCAGAGTCGATGTAATCTATCCCTGAAGTGTTAGAAGAGGAACTGTAATTCCCCTCTCCTCCGCTTTCCCCAGTGCTTGAACTCCCGGTATTTGAATTTCCGTTGTTTGATTTTACAGTATTTGAACTTCCGTTACCTGAATCTTCGTTACTTGAATTTCCTATGTCTAAATCATGTGAATTTTTTATGTCGGAGTTTACATCTAAAGCAGACGCCATGCTGGGTACTATCCCAAGAATTATTAGTGGTATTAGAAATATAAAGACTATAGAAGTGAGGGAATAGACTTTCATTTTTATCGGCCTCTTACCCCAGCCCGTAAACATAACGTCTGGTACATAATAATTAATTGATAAATAATCACATTTTAGTATGACTTACGCACTTGAAGCACAAAATCAAACACAATAGACATTGGATTAAAACCAAGTTTTAGATAGTTAAAGGCTCAATGCTATTGATTTCAGCTCAACCGCTTAAGTCCTGTATATAATTGTGATTTTTGGTTAAAATCGGAACCTGTTTGCTTACCTCTTATCTTTTCTTTTTTAAGCATTTAAATCTCCCCTTGTTGTAGCCGTCGAGATATCCTTTTTTGAAGCCTACTTTGTAGCCTCTTTTGTAGCTTTTGGACCGGTTATCTTTGATGGCTGGAGCAGGAACTTTCTTTAGAACCCCTTCTTTGCCATATTTGAGGCAGTCTTCATAACCATTATTGTAGCCAACTTTGTAGCCGTCCTGGGCACCTTCATGGTAACCTGTTTGGTAGTTTCTAGGGACATTAGTTTGTCTTGCGCTTGCTGAAGCATCTGTCACGAACATTATGAAAGAGACTAGTAGAAGAATACTCAGTGTCTTTTTTATTCTTTCATATATTTGTTTTCCCATTTGTTTACTCTCCAAACTTTTGCTCAAGCTGGTACAATTTTAAGGCTGTTGATGATGGAAGCTACTTCTCTACTTTACCACAATCCAATCAATTTGAGAGAATACAGACATATAATCCCTGACAGGATATTGATTGCTACAAGCTGACCTTTTACCTTTTTCCATTTTTTTGCTAAGATATGATTTCCCCAATATGCCATCGAAGTCGCCAGCATCCCGATCACAAAAGCCACAACAATATCAGGAAATCCAAAAACCCTACTGGCAACATAAGCAACTCCCCCAACTACACACACAGGACAGACCATCTTACCCCTCCTGGTCTCCGGTCTTTATATTGAGCTCATTGAACTTGATCCCCAATTCTGTTTCTACAGACATATTTCCTACGCTCCATAGAATACTCAGCTAACCAGTATTTTGCCCTTATCCAGGCAATTAAAAAATCCCCACAAATTTACATATCGGACTAATTATTTAGAATAAAACGACTTAGTCGCCCGCTGTTCCCACCTTGTAATATATTATTCTCTCATCCATGTGACTCTGGTCCAAAATCTAGTGATTTTTGCATTTCTGGATTTTGGTAGTGAGTCATCCATGTATAAAATTCAGAAACATTATTTATTAAAAATCATATTCAAACTCGCTGTTTATCTCTTTGACCTCTAAACTTTGTAACTAAGCAATTAATTTAAACCCGTTCGAAACACTAAAGAGTCAAAAGTTTATGTTGTTACTTTGGGTAGAGTGCACCAGAGAAAAAAAGAACAAAATAATCAAACAACATAAATAAATTACCTCACTGGCTAGCGTCTAATATGATTCTAATACGCTAGCCAGTTTAGTTACATCTAATTTCCAGTTATTGTTCCCGCGGGTTTATCTGCCTTCGTATCCGTTGTATCCGTGTCCGTGTCCGTGTCCGTGGTGCACTGGGACTTTGTAGCATACTTTAACAGCTTTCCACTTGTAGATCTTAATTGGTTTTCCGTGGTGCTTGTATATGATTTTTACTAGTTTCTTCTTGTACTCTGTGTGACATTTCCACACCCACTTCTTCTTGCCGTGGCCGTCCCACTTATCGTCGTGGCCGCCGTGGCCGCCGCCGCCCCATTTGTCGTTGTTGTTTTCTTTGTAACCGTTCGTTTTGTCTCCGTAGCCCGCTGCGGGAGAAGCTCCTGCGCTTACTGCTGCAACTGTAACTGACAGTAAGAAACAGACTGCCAGCAAAATTCCAATTATTTTATTCATCTTCATCATTACCACTCCAGAAATTTGTTAAAACCACTATTATTCCTATTCACATAGGACCAGATTGAGGTAATTAAAGCCCAGGCAAGTCTGCCATAAATTCTACGATTTAGACAGATTGAGGTGAGGCTTATATTACTTTTTAAGTCCGACTTTGTTCCACTTGTCTTTGCGGCTATTCGCCGATCGACAATTTCAAGTTCAACTGGCTTACATATAAGTATACTTGTGAAATTAAAGGATTTAAAAGGTTTTTCTTAAAAAAAAAAGCTTAATTAAACTTTTAATCTCATTTATAACCATAAATATGGTCTTTTAATTCCATAATCAGGACAATCTTCGTTCCAGCAAAAAAATTGTGAAAAATCGATTTCAGAAGTGATTACTATGCCCCCAAATAATAAGGTTGTCCATTTGTATTCAGTTGATATTATTCCACAATAATGGTTGTCCATTTGTATTCAGTTGATATTATTCCACAATAATCAAAATAACGTCTAATCTCACTCTTTTCCCGTGAGTTTGGTGATTGTAGAGTTACGTGCCCCCAAAGCTTCAAAACGTGAGCTGGAGGCGCGTTGGATATTTTACCAGAAAACACCAACCCATTATTGCTGGACGACCCATTTTAAAAAGAAATAAATAAGGAATAAAATGCAATTCTCATAAAGCTAAAAGTCCCATTCAACAAAGGACGATTGTAATTTTATTACTCACAGTAATTGTCGGACAGCCTGTTTAGGTTGGGGTGGCCGCACGCAGTTTGATTTTCCAAAATCGATATGCTTAGAGTTGTCAACTTCATATTATTTTGAGGTTATATTTACATACCCAGTATCATAGCTATTAATTTTTGCTATCAATAAGACCATTTTTGTATTTATTCTCGTAGGGGACTACATATTTTCGTTATCCATCGATGCATTATTCGCACATCTTTGAAAGTCAAGTCAAAGGTAGTAATTCAAATTGCCAACATGGATGACGTTAAGGACAAGATAATAATATTGATGGGGAAAAATTGTAAAAAATACTACTTCGGAGATATCTTGAGAAAGTAGGCTGAATTCCATTTTTGCTCATTTCTCCTTTCTCTTCAGTTATCGCAAAGAAGGAATAGCCAGGCGTTTGAGATTCAAAATACACGTAATCACTATATTCTCCGACCTTTTCGGTGTGAAGAGGCACCCAACAACTATTATTATACCATTGGAGAGTTACCAGGGATTCGTTGACATTGTTATCTTTAATCCATGCTTTTTCAACTTTAAATCCTACTAACCCGTTTCTGAGGAAAGTAGGTTGTCCTGCTCCTTTGTTTCCTACAAAGATATTAGCAAATTGATATATATTGCCAGCAGGTAGTTCTGGAACAAAGAAAGATGCATTATAGAGTACTTCTGCAGTCGTTGTTGTTTTCCTAAAATTCATAAGAGGTTCAAATGCGATATATGTAATGCATGTGGTGTTCTCCACAAAATCGAATCTGGCAGGATAACCACCCATAACATTCCTAATGACAAGCTCCTTGGCATAGATATTTTCTTCTGGCTCACTGATAGCATAGCCCATATAATAAAGATCCCTAATAACATCAAGACCTGAACTGTTCGGATAGAAAACGTAACTCCCATCGCTATAAATAATGTAAATTCCCTCATTAGCATAGTAAATGTAACTCTCACTATCAGTTTCGTAGAAATCTGTTTCTGAATTGTTATAAGAGGAACTGTAATCCCCTTCTCCTATGATTTCTTCGGTACTTGAACTTCCGATATTTGAACTTCCACTACTTGATTTATCGGTAATTGATTTCTCGATATTTGATTTCTCAATATTTGATTTCTCGATACTTGCTTTATCGTTTTTTGAATTTCCGGTACTTGCTTTATCGTTTTTTGAATTTCCGGTACTTGCTTTATCGTTTTTTGAATTTCCGGTACTTGCTTTATCGTTTTTTGAATTTCCGGTACTTGCTTTATCGTTTTTTGAATTTCCGGTACTTGCTTTATCGTTTTTTGAATTTCCGGTACTTGCTTTATCGTTTTTTGAATTTCCGGTACTTGCTTTATCGTTTTTTGAACTTCCGGTACTTGCTTTATCGTTTTTTGAATTTCCGGTACTTGCTTTATCGTTTTTTGAACTTCCTGTATTTGAGCTCCCATTACTTGCTTTGTCGGTACTTGAACCTCCGGTGCTTGAACTTCCTGTACTTGAATTTCCTGTACTTGAACTTCCTGTACTTGAATCTGAGGATGGGCTACTTGAATTCCCATTATTTGAATTTCCGCTGTTCCCGAGCTGTTCATCTAGAGCGGATGCCATACCGGGTGTCATTCCAAGAACTATCATTGTTATAACTACTATAGAGATTATGGAATTGAGAAAATTAGTTTTCATCCTCATCAGCCACCGACCCCACTCTGTAACATGAACATCTGATATAATAACTAATTGACAAGCAATCATATACTATAGGAGCAAAATTTCTGAATAAAAATATGACATTGAACTCGACTTTGTCAGATTAGACAGTTACTCCAATTGGTGTTATCGATTTCACTACAAACAATATATTTGACATATGAGATCCAATGATGACATTCTACCTTGTAATGTGACATAGTCGAGCTATAATTCATGAGTTTACTATAATTCATGAGTTTACTATAATTCATGAGTTTACTATAATTCATGAGTTTACTATAATTTAAATTCTCGATAGACGGAGGGGTAATTGATCAAATCCGAAAAAAAGCACATCACTCATGGTTAGGAATAAAGATTTATTTGCTTACTGTTTCTAGTAACTCGCCTCACTACCGGATTTCAAACATTTACTGTTTTTTTAGGCATCCGTATCTCCCGTTGTTGTATCCGACTATGTATCCGTTTTTGAAGCCTTCTCTGTAGCCTTCTCTATAGTTTACGCTCCAGCCTGCATTGCTGGTGGGCTCAGGAATCTTCTGGAGAACCCCCTGTTGGCCATATTTGCGGCAGTCTTTGTCGCCGTCTTCGTAGCCGTCTTCGTAGCCGACTTTGACACCGACATTGTAACCTAGTTGGTAGCTGTGGGAGCCTTTGACGTGTGTTGCGCTTGCTGACGTAGCTCCCACATATATTACAAAAAAGACTAGCAGTAAAACACTCAGTATTTTTTTTATTTTCCCAAATGTTTGTTTTTCCATTTATTTACTCTCCACAATCCAAACAATTTGAGAGAAAGTACATGAGGATATCTTCCTCACGTACTCTCCCCTTCTACTTTGTTTTGAATAATATCAAGAGCACTGGCACGAACATAACCCCTTGCTTACAGCGGAATGCACCAGTGCGCCCTGATTTTTTTCATTTTTGGTATCATTGAGGCCACTTTATGTAGACGCTACCTTTTGGTTGAAATTATTTATTATACCTGGTTTCACGTGTACACCCACAGTTGTATCTCCAGGACTAAGGACATTGACGACAGTGGTCACCACTACAGTTGGTTGTACATTGACGGCAACAATTGTTTGAATATTGGTTGGTACGTAGATATTAGCTGCTGATGAGTATTTATTTTTTCCATTACTCATATATTTTGCTTTTGCTTTTTCTTTATGATCAACCTTTGCGCTTACCGATGCAGCTGTCACTGACATTACAAAAAGGGCTATTAACAAAATAGCCATCGTCTTTTTTATTCTGTCAAATTTTAGTTTATCCATTCACTTCACTCCCTGAACTTTCGTTTAATTTGAGTTAATTCGTTCAATTTGAGCTAATTTTAAGACGATTGGTTTTCAATCCCCTCTCGGCATTAGATAATTAATATGTCTTTTCAATAATTCTTGGATAGTTACTACTCAGTACCAAAATCCAGTGATGAACATAAAATTTAAAATCACTAGATTTTGTAATTGGTTACAATCCTTGTGATTATACTTATTGGTTGAAGTCTTTAGACATCGAATGTTAATTTTGATTGGAGATTGAATTCTTCTTACGAATTCAAATTTTCAATCAAGAAATGCAAAAATCACTAGATTTTGGACCAGAGTCATCAGTTAATTAGCATTGATTCAAGTTTAACATGAATGTAAGCAGTCGGGAACCAAAAAATGAAGAGCCATTAAGATTGAGGATAAAATCGAAAGGATTTTCCCTCAATGCACAAACGACACTGAGGGGCAAGCACTGTGGACGCCGCTGTTGCGGCTTTCTACCTGAATTATATTGTACCGGAATCTATATGGACCATATTGTATCATAACATATTTTACCGGATAATATATATCTTTCCACAAATGTGCCCCATTTTTTACGCAGTTCCCATTTTTACGAGTTTCCTTTTTAAACTATAGTCTAGATTACTTTATTCACATTTTCGTTTATTGCAGTATAATCTGGTTTACTGTATTTTCATTTTTGTTTGTTGCAGTTGTTACAATAGAGTTAGAATTACCAGCTTTAACTCCACAAGTACCTTTTGCGTAGTTGTCACCGAGGTTAAGAATAGTATTAGTCACCTTGTTATTTTGATTATTATGAAGATTAGCTTCCTGTTTAGCGATCGTAGTTTTAGTAATTTTAGTGTATTTGTGGTTATAAGAATTTTTAATACTGTGTGCACTTGCTGCCGCCGCTGTCATTGACAATACAAAACATACTGCGATTAAAATAGCTATTACTTTTCTCATGTTTCCTACTCCTCTATTTATTTAACTTTATCTAATATTTATTTAACTTTATCTAATTTACTTTATTCACATTTTCGTTTATTACAGTATAATCTGGTTTACTTTATTTTTATTTTCGTTTGTTGCAGTTGTTTTGATACAGATAGAACTACCAGCTTTAACTCCACTAGTACCTTTTGCGTAGTTGTCACCGAGGTTAACAATTGTATTAGACACCTTATTATTTTGAGTATTAGAAAGATTAGCTTCCTGTTTAGTGACCGTTTTAGTAATTTTAGTGTATTTGTAGTTGTTATAAGAATTTTTAGTACTGTGTGCACTTGCTGCCGCCGCTGTCATTGACAATACAAAACATACTGCGATTAAAATAGCTATTACTTTTCTCATGTTTCCTACTCCTCTATTTATTTAACTTTATCTAATATTTATTTAACTTTATCTAATTTATTATGAAGGTACTCGAAGAAAGCCCGGTACTCGAAGGAAGCCCGGTACTCGACACGCAACGAGTCCACGTCCCATTTTGTTCCACTTGTCTTTGCGGCTATTCGCCGATTGACAATTTCAAGTTTAACTGGCTTACATATAAACATACTTGTAAAATTAAAGGGTTTAAAAAGTTTTTCTTAAAAAAATAAGCTTAATTAAACTTTTAATCTCTTTTATAACTGTAGATAGAGTCTTTAATGCGTATTGAGCTCCTTAAGTTTCGTTTTTTTCTCTATTATTTGTGGATGTTATTTCCAAAAAGCTCTATTTCTGTTTCCATGTCTTTTTTGTTCCGCACTTCAGTGAAGTTAGAGCAGATCTGCTTCAGTGCATGAAAAGGCAAGCATTTGTTGCACCGGAGGCTAATCATAAAAACATCATTCACGTACTGATGGACTACCAAACGTCGTATATTTGAATAAAAGAAATGTGATAATGGGGGGAGTCATTGATCAAATCCGAAAAACGATCACTTCACCCTTGTTTCGTAGTAGGGATTCTTTTGCTTACGGCCCCTGGTAACTCGCCCCACTACGGATTACAAACATTTACTTTTTTTTAAAGCATGATATCTCCCGTTGTTGCAGCCTCAATGGAGCATTCGATTTAGCTTTTTGTAGTTTGGGTACAGCTTCTTTGTTTAAGGGACCAGGAGCTTCTTTGAGACTGAGACATATCGGTTGATGAACGTACAACAATAATATTAGTGTAATAATCGTAATTATGGGAAAAAGAAGGGGAGAATACGCGAGGAACAGAGTCTCACGTACACTCATGTTGAAAGTGAATCTTTTTCAGGTCTTTTTCTTTAACTTGCAGTTATCCTGCAGCTATTATGAAAAGGAGCAAGGAAATTGCCATAAATTAATTTTTCGTCCTTCAATGGGCCGTAAAATTGAAAAGTGGAATATTAAGTCTTGTGAGTTTTAGCTTTTCCCATTTATGAGGACCACAATATTCTCGCGGCCCCTCTTGAACTTCTTAATTATTTTTCTCTTCTCCAGGTTTGCAAGCATGAGGCAGACTTTTACTTCGGAATACTTTAACCTGCTACGCAGATCTTTTTGGGTAATCTGCCCTCCCTGTTTTTTAATCATATCCAGGACTTCCTGAAGATCCGGGGTGAGCAAGAGTTTCTTTTTGAGAGCCAGAGTTTCAATATTGGAATTGTGTGCAGGTTCTTTAAGGGAAGATTTTATGTTCTCTTCTTCTGACCCTAATTCCGCAGGTCCTGTTTCCTGTGCTGGATGTTCCTCTTTACATTCTGCTGTTTCTTTCCTTTCCAGACCAATACTTTTATTCATGACTTTTACGGAAATCCTGGGCACATTTGCGATTTCGAAAAATTCTCTCATAATAAGCCCAGTTATATTCCCAGTTTTTCCTTCCTGAGAAGTATTTTTCTCCGTCTCTTTGTGCTTTCTGGAAACTAGATACCCTCCTGTGAGCAGGAGAAAAAGTATAACGACTGTTAGCAGGCTATTTACAATTAAAGAATAAGATTCGCTTTGTTTAGAGGGAGATATCCATGAATTACTGATAAAGTCTGGCAAAAAATTTATATTCCCCGTTTTTGGTGAGATTTGAGAGTTAACCTGCGGTTTGAAGTCTTCAATAACTTGTTCCCGGGATTGCTTGACGGTATTCGAGCCGTCCATGGGCTTTTCGGAATTAACGGGAGGTAGCAGGAGGTCGAGTACATAATTTCCTACATCTTTAATCTCGATATTTTCTTCTATTGAGTAGGTGAGGATTCCGTTCTGGTAATACTTGGCTGTAAGAGTATAGTTTCCGGGTACCAGTTCAACAGAATAAATGCCGTTTTTTGCCACAATATGTTGGGTGGGAATGGAATTTACATAAATCACAGTATTGTCCAGGGGTTCGAGGGTATCCAGGCTATACACTGCCCCGTGAATTATGGCGGTGCTTGCTGCGGCAGGTAGAACTAAAGCGAGTACAGCAGCAGTCCAAATAATGTATAGCTTCATATTCATTTTATCAGTAAATCCGAAAGTTGAAGTTTGGATTTTGTTTTTAATATCTATTGTATTGATTTTGTGTTTCAAGTGTGTAAGTTCTTATCGGTTTCATTGGTCATCGTTAAGGAACTTTCCAGTCGTATGCTATCGATCCTGGAGCAAAAAGAAGTCCAAATTCCTGAGCCTAAATTTGGAGACGTTTTAATATCTTCTGGAGTCGTCAAAATTTAACATTTATTGGGCTGGCATTTGACCGGCATCAATCAAATTCGCTCCAGGTACAATATCCAATTATCTCAGTAGTTACTAAGATTACCCTCGTAGTTATTTTAAATTAATTATACAAAAAATTGTTTTCAAACGAAAAATGTTCCCACTCGAAAAGTTTTAAAATCGAAAAACAATTTGATATTGAGCCTATCTCAAAACTAATATCATGTATAAATTATAAATTCACTTTTATCTTATTTCGTGAAATTAATGACATTCTATAGGCATCCATAGAACTTTTTCTTCCTCCACATAAACCACATGCCGGAAGGTTTCACACAGATTTAAGATAGGCAGCATCCTTGCCCTGGTCGAACCTGTTTACGGAATCTTCTTTGACAGCAGGTACTGAAAAGCCCTCTTGACCTCTCGACCTCTCGACCTTTCTGGGCTACAGTTTCATTCTTGCAGCAGCTTATCTGGTGAGGTGGACAGGGAAAATTCCCCACCCTCACCGATCGCCTGATTTTTCCTACCTTTTTCCCGCAGGATAATTTCCATTGGTGCGATATTCGGGATTAAGAGATCTTGCCCCGCGTGGTAACCATATAGTTCCTGAAGCTCCACCGCAAAGGAATGCATGAAAAGGGCATTTGGAATGTCCATGGGACAGAGTTCTTCGCATTGCCCGCAGTTGATACAGGTATCCGCCAAGGGAATAGCTTAGCGCATGGAAGGCAAAGGAAGGAGGGAACTTTCCCAGGGCATCTACAGTAAAATCTGATATTTTTGTCCTGTGCAGGGCAGGGCAGACTTCAATGCAAGTGTAGCACTTGATGCAGCGGGAAGTCTCATCCACCAGCTGCCTCAGGCGGTTTTTCCCTCTCCCGGCCTGGAAGTCTTTCTTCTCCTAGCTTCGGCCAGGTTCAGCATCGGCTGCTCGATTTTCCTCCTGACCTCCAGACCTTTCGGGGCAGGGAAAAAGGTTTCAACCACTCCTGCAGTTTTTGCCTGCTCAAACAGCTCTGCGACCCTCGCGCTGCAGACCTCAACAAAAGTTGCTTCCATACTCATAATGCCCCATTCCCCGCATGCAAGGTCGGCCTGTCTAGGGATTTTCAGCTTGCAGCGTCTGCAGTTGCTCCTTCTTCCTAAGTTTCCCCCTTCCAGTTCGTCCATGGGCGCAGAAAACTCCCCTGCAGGGGTTTCGACGATAAATTTTCCCTTCGAAATCCTTTCCTTTTTAACCGAATCAAGGTCCACTGAAAACTTCTCTACAATCATCTTCCTTGCCGTTTCCGGACTGATTGAGCCTCCACAGTTTAGCCCTAACAAGAGGATGTTTTCCAGCCTGACTTCTCCCCGCTTTGCAAGCTCATAAAGCCCCATGAAATCGCATCTTTTCAAGGCAGCTACAATTTTCAGGTTCTCTTCCTTTCCTAAGTACCTACTGAAAATCCTGGACAGAAAAAGGGTTCCTAAGTACAGGGAGCCAGAAATTTCCTAAATTTCTGCCGGGTCCATAATCAGCACAGGTACCGAATCATAGATATCAGCTACTTTCCTGACCCCACAATATTAAAGCCGCATCCTGTCCCACAGTAGGGACAGTTGGTGGGACGTATTCTAATTCACGTTCCGTTCTCCCATGAATAAATTAGTGAGTTCTGATAAGCTGGTAATTCTTAAAAACCCACTTAAGCAAAAATAATTATTCAGTTTGAATGATGCTTTCTATGCTCTAAATGGTAACAACTTCGTAGATTTTAAAGAGAGTTCTAAGGCAAAAGATATGTGTGAATTTTCGGAAAAATAAAAGATGAAAATGACTGTTAATGAATAGTTGTACTAGATAAATTATAAACATATAATGCAGACATAATGGTCAAAAAGGAAGAATAATTGGATATTATTGGTATTTCTACCACCTTATCGTCTTATCTGTATTCACTTGAATCTTATATGGAAAAGTGTAATGAAGGACATTTAAAAAAAATTCATTGAATCCATTACGCGATTAAGAGAGTTGATCAGAGATAAATATGCAGAGTTAGTTAAATAGGAATATTTGCTAAGAATTGGATGAAAACATTTGAAGAACAAAAAAGTGTAGTTAATTGCTAAGGAATGACAAGAATATAATTTCAAATATTTCAGTTACCGATATTTTCTCTGATGATTATTTGGGAAAATGGAATTATAGAGCTATCCAAAGTGAAAACTTGAAGTTATTTTCCAGCTATTCCTAACTTGACTATGTCACATTACAATGTAAAGCGTCATCATTAGATCTCGTATGCCAAAAATATCGTTCGTAGTGAAATCGATAACAGCGATTGGAGTAACTGTCTAATGTGACAAAGTCAAGCTAAGTTGACTATAATTAAAACAGGGGGTTTTGGGAAGATGGAAAGGGAAATGAAGTTCGCAACAAAATGTGTGCATGCAGCAGAAAGACCAGACCCGATATTCGGGGCGCATACTACTCCTATATTTCAGACTTCAACATTTATCTTCGAAAATTCTAGGCAGGGAGCGGCGAGGTTTGCAGGGGAGGAATCCGGGTACGTATATGCAAGGATCCCTCCCAATACTCCCACAAATGCGGTTCTTGCCGAAAAATTCGCTGCTCTTGAAGGAGGGGAGGCAGGGCAGACTTTTGCCTCAGGAATGGCAGCAATCACCGCCGTTTTGCTCACCACCCTGAAAATGGGAGACCACCTAATCTCAACGGACGTAGTTTACGGCTGCACATACAGTCTTTTTTCCGAGGTTTTACCGAGGCTTGGAATAGATGTCAGTTTTGTTGATACGTCCGAACTGGAAAATGTGAAAAAAGCCTTCAAACCAGAAACGAAAATGGTATTTCTAGAGACTCCTGCCAACCCTACGATGACTATCTGTGATATCAAGGAAATTGCGGATATGGCCAGGGCGCATGGAGTTCTTTGCGTTGTAGACAATACGTTTGCAACGCCTTATTTCCAGAAACCTCTGGAGCTTGGTGCGGATCTTTCCCTGAGCAGCTGTACAAAGTATATAGGCGGGCACGCAGACCTGCTTGGCGGAATCGCTGCAGGAAACAGGGATTTTATTAAAAGCCTGGCTCCGGTTGTCGGATATACAGGAGGCATTATGGGTCCGCATGAAGCATGGCTCTGTATAAGAGGACTTAAAACCCTGCATATCCGGATGGAAAGGCATGCAGAAAATGCCATGAAAGTTGCGGAATTTCTTGAATCCCGGCCGGCGATAGAGTGGGTGAGGTATCCCGGGCTTCAAAGCCACCCGCAGCATGAGCTTGCCCGCAGGCAAATGAGCGGATACAGCGGCATGCTCTCTTTTGGGATCCGGGGCGGAATTGAAGCCGGAAGGAGGCTTATGGACAATGTCAGGCTCTGTTCGCTTGCTGTAAGCCTTGGGGCTACTGATACTCTTATTCAGCACCCGGCTTCAATGACTCATGCCTGCATCCCTCGGGAAGTCAGGGAAAAGGTAGGCATTACCGATGGGCTTGTCAGGCTTTCCGTAGGAATCGAAGATCCCGAGGATATAATTGCAGACCTCGAACAGGCCCTCGAAAAAGTTTAAGCCAGCAGGTTAAGGATTGATTTTATCTATTTTGCTTTTATACCATGGATCGATTTTACCTGTTTTATTTTCGAAACCAGACAAAGTATATGTGCCTCTGGAATAATCTTTTGTCTGCAAGATTAAAGCAAGAATAAAAATGCAAAACTAAGTATTGGGGGAATTTATCTGAAAGCACTTATATTCGGAGCCGATGAATTTGAAGATCTGGAACTTTTCTACCCTTACCACCGTTTGAAAGAAGAAGGAATAACCATACATGTAGCCTCAATGAAGAAGGAAACAATAACAGGAAAGCACGGATATCAGATAGATGCTGATATCGCATTTAAGGATGTGATTCCTGCAAATTATGATATCCTCGTAATCTCCGGGGGGCGAGGACCCGAAAAAATGAGGCTTAACAAGGATGCACTTGAGATTGTAAAATATTTCTTCAAAGAAAACAAACCAGTTGCCGCAATCTGCCACGGTCCTCAGGTTCTCATTTCGGCAGGTGTCATAAAAGGAAGGAAAGCTACCTGCTGGCCAGGGATAAGGGACGACATCATAGCTGCAGGAGCACTTTACGAAGATAAAGAAGTTGTTATTGACGGGAATCTTGTATCATCAAGGAGTCCTTCTGACCTTTACGCTTTTGGAAGGGAAATGATTAGTATTACCAAACATTTGTAAATAAACTATTTTTATGAGTAGAGGGTTTTGGGGGTGGTAGGCAAAATAACTATTACAATAAAATTTAGTTTATAGAGTCAAGCAAAAATGAGCTTGGGATATTTCTAGACGTTTTTAAGTAAGCTAGTACCTTGACAATTTAATTATGAAACATAATATTTGGACAGCTTCTCATCTGCAGTCTTCTTT